>NZ_SHKL01000001.1:2410000-2535000 GCF_004217185.1 Pseudonocardia sediminis
TCGGTCGCCCGCTGGCTCGACACCGACTTCTACAAGCACGGCTGGCGGGAGGCGCCCTACCGCGGGCTGCCGCGCCGCGTCGTCGTGGAGAGGTTCATCGGGGACGGGACGAAGCCGCCCGCGGACTACAAGTTCTTCATGTTCCACGGCGAGCCCGGAATGGTCGTGGTCGACCAGGACCGGTTCACCGACCACACGTCGACGATGCTGCACCCGGACTGGTGCGAGTACGCGATCTCCGGGCGGTTCGCCCAGGTCGCGCTCCCGGAGAAGCCGGCCGCCTACGACGAGATGATCGACATCGCGCGCAAGCTCGCCGCCGACTTCACCTTCGCCCGGATCGACCTCTACGACGTCGACGGGCACGTCTACTTCGGCGAGATCACGCACAACCCCGGCGGCGGCCTGGTCCGGCTGCAGCCGCGCGAGTTCGACCGCGCGCTGGGTGACCTGTGGCGTCTCGGCACCCCGATCCCGGAGCGCTTCGTCCGCCGTCCGGTCGGCTGAGACCGGGCGGCCGGTCCGCGACCCGTGTGGCCAGGCCGTGACCCCGGGGGGTCAGGCCGCGACCGGGGCGGAGCGCTCCGGTCGCAGCCAGCGCAGGACCTTGGGGCCGAGCGCCACGGCGAGGACGACCTCGGCCGCGAGCCAGGACCAGCCGACGGCGTCGAGCCCGAGCGGCGAGGCCAGCGCGATCGTGCCGCCGAGCATGAGCACGGCGTGCACGAACTGCAGCACCGCCAGCGGGAGCGTCCGGTTCTGCAGGCGCGACATCGTCATGTACAGCGTGACGATCACCCGTGGGAACATCGAGACCATCAGCAGCACCATCAGCCAGGTGGCGTTCTCCCGGTACTCGGTGCCGTAGAGCTGCAGCAGCAGTGGCGACGCGAGCGCGACCAGCACCGATCCGGGCAGCACGGTGACCGCGATCCGTTTCAGGATCGACGCGGCGAACCGGTGCGCCCGACCCTCGTCCCGCGACCCCTCCACGACCAGCGAGGACGTGATCGAGGTCTGCAGCAGGTTCATCGCGATGAACACGGTCTGCGCGGGCAGCAGGAACGCCGCCTGGGCCGGCCCGAGCAGGTGCACGATCAGGACCGGCAGGAACGACGACGTGGCCTGGTTGAACACCTGCCCGGCGTAGTCGCCGGCCATGTACTGCGTCAGCGTCCGGCGGTCCGGGACGCGGGCGTCGGCCGCGGACTCCCGGGCGTGCCACGGCAGCAGGCGCCGGAAGATCAGGATGCTGAACGGGACCAGCAGCGCGATCACCGGCAGCGTCCAGGACGTGAACACGCCGTCGGCGAGCGAGGTCTGGGCCACGACGATGAGCAGCACCAGCTTGATGACGCCGTAGACGCCGTTCTCCAGCACGATCCACATCGCCGAGCGCAGCCCGGTCAGCACCGCGTCCTGCAGGTTGAAGATCGACCAGGCGACGGTCGAGACGACGAACCAGACCGCGAACCCGCCCGAGACGTAGAGCGGGTCGTCGGGGGTGCGCAGGAAGTGGCAGTAGGCCATCACCAGCGCCGCGCCGAGCACCGCGAGCCCGGCCGAGAGCCCGTAGGCGGTCCGCACCAGCGCCGCCGAGGACATCCCGCCGCGCGGCAGGAACCGGATCAGCGCCTGCCCGAAGTTGAGCTGGGTCAGGATCGACACCAGCATCATCAGCGAGACGAGTGCGCTGCCGCGGCCGACCTCGTCGGCGTCGAACGTGCGCGCCGCGAAGATCCAGTAGAGCAGCCCGAACCCCGAGTTGACGACGGTGTTCAGCATCAGGGCGTAGGCGTTGCGGTAGAGCGGGACGGTCATCTCCGTGCGCAGTGCACGGACCTTCCCGGCGACCGTGGCGGAGAGCCCGGGCCCGGCGGGGCTCACGGCGCCGACGGGGTGGGGGTGGCCGGGAGGTTGGCCGGGACGTCGTGCAGCACCCGGCCCACGCCGGTCCAGTCGAACCCGGCGCGGCCGAGGACCGCGGGGTCGAGCAGGTTGCGGGTGTCGACGACCGTCCGGTGCGCCACGACACCGGCCAGTGCGGACCAGTCCAGGGTGCGGAACTCCGGCCAGTCGGTGAGGACGACGATCGCGTCCGCGCCCTCGGCGGCCTTCTCCGGCGAGTCGACGGTCTCGAGCAGGTTGGACTCGATCGGCGTCGTCGCGGCCGGGATGCCCGGGTCGTAGCCGACGAGCTCGGCCCCGGCCTGGCGCAGCAGCGCCGCGACGCCGAGGGCGGGGGAGTCGCGCAGGTCGTCGGTGCCGGCCTTGAACGTCAGGCCGAACAGGGCGATCCGCTTGCGCGTCACCGAGCCACGCTTGCTGCCGGTGATCGCGACCCGGATCTTGTCCACCATCCGCTGGAACTGGCGGGTGTTGGTGTCGATCGTGGCGCGCAGGAGCCGGAACTCGAAGTCCGCGGAGTCGGCGACCTGCAGCAGGGCGTGCACGTCCTTGGGCAGGCACGAGCCGCCCCAGCCGGGACCGGGGTTGAGGAAGGCCTGGCCGATCCGCTTGTCGTAGCCCATCCCCTCGGTGACGTCGGTGACGTCGGCGTCGAGCCGCTCGCACAGCTCGGCCAGGGCGTTGACGTAGGACAGCTTCATGGCCAGGAAGCAGTTCGCCGCGTACTTGATCATCTCGGCGCTGGCCGCGTCGGTGAGCACGGTCGGCGCGCCGAGGCGGGCGTAGAGCGTCGCGACGCGCTCGGCGGCGTCCTGGGAGGTGTTGGACCCGACGACGATCCGGTCGGGGTTGAGGAAGTCGTGCACGGCCGAGCCCTCGCGGAGGAACTCGGGATTGGACACGACGGCGACGTCGGCGCGTTCGAGCAGCTCCGACGTCCGGTCCGCGGTGCCGACCGGGACCGTCGACTTGTTGACGACCACGCAGCCGGACGGGAGCACCGCGCGGGTCTCCTCGACGACCGACTCCACCGCGGCCAGGTCGGCCGTGCCGCCCACACCCATCGGGGTCGGCACGCAGAGGAACATCACCTCGGCGGGCTGGTCGCGGGCGGTGAACTCGGCGACCGCGGCGGCCGCGCCGACGACGAACGTCAGGCGTCCGGCGGCGATCCCCTCGCGGACGAGTTCGGCCAGGCCGGGTTCCCGGATGTCGACCTCGCCGGAGGTCAGGCGGGCGACCTTGGCCTCGTCGATGTCGGCACAGACCACCCGGTGTCCGAGGGACGCCAGACAGGCCCCGGTGGTGAGACCGACGTACCCGGTACCGATGACGGCAACGCTGCGGGCGAACACGGCGAGGACGCTATCCCGGCGGCCCGGCACCGGGGCTCCCGGGTCGCGGCCGCGTTTGTGGGCCGGTGTCCCACGTCTCCGCCGCTGGTCTACCGTGCATCCGATCGGATGAACGACCGAACCGGAGGGGCGTCTCGTGCGAATGGTCTGCGTCGGCGGTGGTCCGACGGGTCTCTACCTGGCGATCCTGGCCCGGCTGCGGTCCGGAGGCCGCGACGAGGTGACGGTCCTGGAGCGCAACGCGCCCGGACGCACGCACGGGTTCGGCGTCACCTTCGGCGAGGACCTGCTCGACGACCTCTTCCGCACCGACCCCGAGGGCGCGCCCGCGCTGCGCGCCGCGTCCCGGCTGTGGTGTGAGCAGACCGTGCGGATCGGCGACCGGCGCCCGGTGCACCTGGGCGGCAAGTACGGCTACAGCATGGGCCGGGTCACGATGCTCGAGCTGCTCACGCGGCGGGCCGAGCAGGTCGGGGTGCGGGTGCGCCACGGCACCGCGGTGACCTCCCGCGAGGAGATCGACGCCGACGTCGTCGTGGCCGCGGACGGTGCGGGCAGCCGTCTGCGCACCGCGCGCGCCGAGCACTTCGGGACCACCGTCGAGCCGGGGGCCAACCGCTACGTCTGGCTCGGCACCGAGCGCTGCGTGGACTCGTTCTCGTTCGCGTTCGAGCACACGCCGGCCGGGTGGGTGTGGTTCTACGCCTACCCCTCGGCCGACGGGGCCAGTACCTGCATCGTCGAGTGCTCGCCGCAGACGTGGTCCGGGCTCGGGCTGGACACGCTCCCGGCCGCCGACGGGCTGGCGCTGCTGGAGTCGGTGTTCGCCGACGCCCTCGACGGTCACCGGTTCCTCACACCGCAGGGCGGCCTGGGGGAGCAGCCGTGGCTGCGCTTCCGCGAGGTGCGCAACCGGACCTGGCGCGACGACGACCTGGTGCTCGCCGGAGACGCCGCGCACACCACCCACTTCGGCATCGGCTCCGGCACCGTGCTCGCGGTGCAGGACGCCGTGGCCCTGGCCGACGCGCTCTACGACCGGGCCGGGCAGAGGTCCGGCGCGGAGGGCCGGCGCGCGGCACTGGCCGCCTACGACGCCCGCCGTCGCGCCGAGCTCGGCCCGATCCAGGACATGGCCCGGCGCAACATGGAGTGGTTCGAGCGGGCCGGGCAGCGACTCGACGCCGACGAGGACCCGGTGCGCTTCGCCTGGGCGCTGCTCGACCGGCGCGGGGACATGGGAAAGGTGCACTACGGCCTGCACCGGGCCACCCAGATCGGGCCGGTGCGCCGGGCCCGCTCGCTGGCGACGACCGCTCGCCGGGTGCGCAGGGCGGCGCGGCGCGGGGAGAGCGGCCACTCGGCGGCGCCGACCGGCTGATCCACCGGGCGGGCACTCCCCGTGATCATTCGGAGTAGTCGCTCTCGTACCGTTGTGCCCGGCGCCGGCCGTCGGGGCGGGCCGGGAGGATGTGCTCGTGAAGATCGTGTGCGTGGGCGGTGGGCCGTCGGGGCTGTACTTCTCGATCCTGGCCCGGCTGCGGTCGGGCGGCCGCGACGAGGTCACCGTCCTGGAGCGCAACGGCTTCGGCACCGCGCAGGGCTTCGCGGTCACCCTGGGCGAGGACATCCTCGACGGGCTCTTCCGGACCGACCCGGTCGGCGCGCACGCCGTCCGCGCGGCCGCGCACGTGTGGGGTGAGCAGGTCGTCGAGGTCGGCCCCTCGCCGGTGCACCTGGGCGGGCGCTACGGCTACTCGATCGGCCGTGCGCGGCTGCTCGAGGTGCTCACCGAGCGGGCGCGGCAGGTCGGCGTGGACGTCCGGTTCGAGACCGAGCTGACCGACGACCCGGCCGTCGACCCGCTGACCGCCGACGCCGACCTCGTGGTCGCCGCGGACGGGATCAACTCCCCGATCCGGAACCGGCACACCGACCACTTCGGCACCGACGTCAGCCACGGCACCAACCGCTACGTCTGGTTCGGCACGTCGAAGGCCTTCACCGCGTTCACGTTCGCGTTCGAGCCGACCGAGGCCGGCTGGATCTGGTTCCACGCCTACCCGGCCGCGGACTGCGTGAGCACGTGCATCGTCGAGTGCTCGCCGCAGACGTGGACCGGCCTGGGCCTGGACAGGATGGACCCGGACGAGGCGATGCAGATGCTGGAGCGCCGCTTCGCCCGCGCCCTGGACGGCCACACCCTGATCGCCCCGCCCGGGATGGGCGCGTCGCCGTGGCTGCGGTTCCGCGAGGTCCGCAACTCGACCTGGCGCCGCGACAACGTCGTGCTGATGGGCGACGCCGCGCACACCACGCACTTCGCGATCGGCTCCGGCACGGTGCTCGCCGTCGCCGACTCGATCGGCCTGGCCGACGCGCTCTACGGCGACGGCGCCGACGTCCCGGCGGCGGCCGACCTCCCGTCCGCGCTGGCCGCCTACGACGCGCGCCGCCGCGCGGTGATGCGCCCGATCCAGGACATGGCGCGCCGCAGCATGGAGTGGTTCGAGGACATCGACGCCCGGCTCGAGGACGACCCGGTGCGCTTCGCCTGGTCGCTGCTCGACCGCCGGGGCGACCAGGGCCCGCTGCACTACCAGCTGCACCGGGCCACCCAGATCGAGCCGGTCCGCCAGGTGCGCCGCCGCCTGACCTCCGCGCGGCGCTACCGCCGCGCCCTGAGCCGCGGCGAGATCACCCGCGCCCAGCTCCTCACCGGCTCGGCCTGACGCGGGCCCGGCGGCGTCGGACCCGGCGGCTCACATCCCGTCGGACGTGCTGCCCTTGGCCAGGAACGAGTGCTTGCGGCCGTAGAAGAGGTAGACGACGACGCCGATCACCAGCCAGAGCAGGAACCGCAGCCAGGTGAGCAGGTCGAGGTTGAGCATCAGGTAGAGGCAGGCCACGGCCGTGACCGCCGGGACGATGGGCGACAGCGGTACCCGGAACGGACGCTTGAGGTCCGGGCGGGTCCGGCGCAGCACCGGCACCGCGATCGCGACGACGATCATCGCGGCCAGCGCGCCGATCGAGACCATGTCGGCCAGCTCGGTGATCGGGGTGAACGCGGCGATCACCGCGCACACGACGCCGCCGATGATCGTCATCCGGTGCGGGGTGCCCCACTTCGGGTGCACCGTGCCGATCGGCTTCGGCAGCAGCCCGTCGCGTCCCATGGCGTAGCCGATCCGGCCGATCGTGACCAGCTCGACCATCATCACCGAGGTCAGGCCGGTGACGGCGCCGATCGCGATCAGGATCGCGACCCAGCGGGCCCCGACGTCGGTGAACGCGGCGGCGAGCGGCGCGGCGACGTCGATCTGGGTGTAGGGGATCATCGCGGTGAGCACGAACGAGACCCCGACGTAGAGCACCGCGCAGATCGCCAGAGCACCGAGCAGGCCGATCTTCATGTCGCGCGGGGGCCGCTTGGTCTCCTCGCCGAGGTTGGCCAGGGCCTCGAAGCCGGTGTAGGCGAAGAACACGATCGCGGCGGCGGTGAGCATGCCGCCGACGCCGTAGACGGTCGGTTCGAGCCCGAACACCCCGGACACGACCGGCTGGGTCAGCACCGAACCGCCGCCCTCGGCGGGCTGGGCCGGCGGGATGAACGGCGTCAGGTTGTCGGTGTCGATGTAGAAGAAGCCGACGACCAGGATCAGCACGCAGACGGCGAGCTTGACCGCGACCAGGATGTTCGTCAGGCGCGAGGACTGCTGGATGCCCGCGACCGCGACCACCGTCAGCAGGGCGATGATCACCACCGCGCCGACGTTCACCGTCGCGTCCTCCCCGAACAGGCTCGACGGCAGCCCGAACAGGTTCGACAGGTAGCCCGACCAGCTGCGGGCGACGGTGGCGAGCCCCAGCCCGAACTCCAGCAGCAGGTCCCAGCCGATGATCCAGGCGAAGATCTCACCGAGCGTGGCGAACGCGTAGGTGTAGGCCGAGCCGGCCGTCGGGACCGACGAGGCGAGCTCGGCGTAGCAGAGCGCGGCCAGCCCGGCGACGACGGCGCCGATCAGGAACGACAGCGTGACCGCGGGCCCGGCGTGCTCCTTGGCCTCCACCCCGGCCAGGGTGAAGATCCCGGTGCCGATGATGATGCCGACGCCGAACCCGACGAGGTCGCGGGCCCGCAACGTGCGTTTGAGGTCGTTCTTCTCGCCGCGTTCCAGAACGTGCTCGACCGAGATCGTCCGCGTCACCGCCATCGGCGCACGTTATGCCGTGACACGGTGGTGCGCACGTCCTCCACGCGGGCGAGGGCGAATCGTGACCCTCCCCGGCATGTGATGTCCAGGTGAACACCTTCGCGGTGACGGGCGCGATCGGGTGAACGTCCGTACCGTCGGACGTGGTTCGTCCTGTTCGTTCTTCACGTCCGGTGCCGGTCACCGGCCCGCCCGAGGGGCCACTGGAGTGCTGCGTCGCCCGCTCGTCGCACGGTGTCTGGTGTTCCTCGGAGCCCTGCTGGCGCTGATGGGGTGTGCGTCCGCGCCGGTCCCGGTGGGCCACGCCGAGGCCGACACCGCCGTCCCCGCCGTGCCCGTCGTCACGCCGGACGTCTTCCGGGACGGGGTGACGGTGGGGCGTGACGGCGAGGACGGGCTCTGGTTGTCCTGGTCGCTGACCGACACCACGTCCGGCCGTCGCACCGGGTCGTCGAACGCCGCGACCGAGCGCACGAACGCCGAGTCCGCGATCAAGGCCTGGATCGCCGCGGACCACCTGCGGGTCGCCCGGGACGCCGGGCGGACGGTCAGCGCGTCCGAGCGCGACCTGATCCGGCGCTCCGTGCGCAGCAGCGACGACCAGGCCGCCGAGCGGCTCTACCGCGGGCTCGGGGGAGACCGGGTGCTGGCGCACCTGGAGCCGGTGTGCGGGGTCGACGTCTCGACGTCTCGGCGCGGGTACTGGTCCTACGCCCAGCTCACCGCCGTCGACGCCACCCGGATCCTGACCTGCGTGCTGGACCGCGCGCCGTCCTACCCGGGCGGGGCCGAGCTCGTCGCCGACCTGCGCAACGTCGACGAGAGCGGCTCGTTCGGCATCCGCGAGCTGCTCGGCGGCGACACCCCGGTCGCGGAGAAGAACGGCTGGACGCTGCACTCCGACACCGGCTGGAACGTCAACTGCGTCGTGGCGTTCGACGACTACGCGCTCGCGGTGATGACCCGCTTCCCGGCGGAGCGTCCCGAGTCCTACGGGTGGGGGGTCTGCCGCGACGTCACCGCCGACGTCCTGACGGCGATGCGCGGCTGACCCTCCCTCCGGCGGGGCGTCGCACCGCCCGGACCCGCCCGCCCGCCGTCCGTTTCGGGCCCCGGATCGTCGGGAACGCCTCCAGCGCTGTTCCCGACGAGAGGTGTGTACTGCGATGACCGGCTTCTTCGGGCCGGGTGGCCCCGGCGACGTCCCGCGGACGGGTCCCGGCGACCCCCGCGGCCCCATGCACCGGATCGACCTGAGCCGCCTGATGAGCGCAGGTGCACGGGAGATCATGTCCGGCGCCGCGCAGGAGGCGATGACGCGGGGTGACACCGATCTGGACGCGGCGCACATCCTGCTGGCGTGCGCCCGGGCCGAGACGACCCGGGGATGGATCACCCGCGCCGGATCGGACCCGGACGTCATCGTGCGGACGCTCGAGGAGCGGCTGCCCCGCCACGAGCCCGACGAGGGGCGGCACCCGGCGCTGACGCCGTCGGCGAAGCGGGCGTTGCTGGACTCGCACCAGATCTCGCGGTCGCTGGGCTCGAGCTACATCGGCCCGGAGCACCTGCTGCTGGCGCTGGCCGCGAACGAGGAGTCCGCGGCCGGACGGCTGCTGGCCCGCTCCCGGTTCACCCCCGGGTCGATGACGCCCGGCCCGCAGGGTGCCCCCGGTCCGGCGGGTGCGCCCGCGCAGGAGACGGAGAGCGCGACGCCGACGCTGGACCAGTTCGGGCAGGACCTCGTCGCGGCCGCACGCGGCGGGAGGCTCGACCCGGTGATCGGGCGCGACGACGAGATCGAGCAGACGATCGAGGTGCTCTCGCGCCGCACCAAGAACAACCCGGTGCTGATCGGTGAGGCCGGTGTCGGCAAGACCGCCGTCGTCGAGGGCATCGCCCAGCGCATCGCCGACGGCGACGTGCCCGACACCCTGCGCGGGCGGCGGCTGGTGCAGCTCGACCTCGCCGGCGTCGTCGCCGGTACCAAGTTCCGCGGCGACTTCGAGGAGCGGATGCGCGCGATCATCGCCGAGATCCGCGACCACTCGACCGAGCTGATCGTGTTCATCGACGAGCTGCACACGATGGTCGGCGCCGGGTCCGGTGGCGGCGAGAGCGGCGGCACGATGGACGCCGGCCAGATGCTCAAGCCGGCCCTGGCCCGCGGCGAGCTGCACGTCATCGGCGCGACGACGCTCGACGAGTACCGCCGCCACATCGAGTCCGACGCGGCCCTGGCCCGGCGGTTCCAGTCCGTCCTGGTGCCCGAGCCGAGCATCGAGGACACGGTGGCGATCCTGCGCGGGCTCGCCGACCGGTACGAGGCGCACCACCAGGTCAGCTACACCCCGGACGCGCTGCGCGCCGCCGTCGAGCTCTCCGACCGCTACGTCACCGACCGGTTCCTCCCGGACAAGGCGATCGACCTGCTCGACCAGGCCGGCGCACGGGTGCGCCTGCGCACCCGCACTCCGTCGGTGGACCACCGCGAGGTGGAGCAGCGCATCGAGCGGCTCGAGCGGGACAAGGACCAGGCCGTCGCGCACGAGGAGTACGAGAAGGCCAGCGCGCTGCGCGACGAGGTGCGCGCCGCGCGGGCCGAGCTGACCGACACCGGCGGGCCCAACGGCAAGGCGCCGCAGGTCGGGGTGGCCGAGATCGCCGACGTCGTGTCGCGCTCCACCGGCATTCCGGTCTCGCAGCTCACCGAGGCCGAGCGGGACCGGCTGCTGCGCCTGGAGGACGAGCTGCACGAGCGCGTCATCGGGCAGGACGCCGCGGTGACGGCGGTGGCCGAGGCCATCCGCCGGTCGCGCTCCGGGCTGGGTGACGAGGACCGCCCCGTCGGCAGCTTCCTGTTCCTCGGGCCGACCGGCGTCGGCAAGACCGAGCTGGCCCGATCCCTGGCGGTGTCGCTGTTCGGCGACTCCGACCGGATGGTCCGGCTCGACATGAGCGAGTACAGCGAGAAGCACACGGTGGCCCGGATGGTCGGGGCGCCTCCCGGCTACGTCGGCTACGGCGAGTCCGGCGAGCTGACCGAGGCCGTGCGCCGTCGTCCGTACTCGGTGCTGCTGCTCGACGAGATCGAGAAGGCGCACCCGGACGTGTTCAACACGCTGCTGCAGGTGCTCGACGACGGCCGGCTCACCGACGGGCAGGGCCGCACCGTCGACTTCCGTAACACGGTGATCATCATGACGTCCAACGTCGGGTCGGAGCTGATCACCGGACGGGGCCTGACGCTGGGCTTCGGCTCCGCGGCCGAGCACACTGCGAACGCCGAGGAGCGCGAGGACGCGGTGCTGCGCGAGCGGCTGATGCCGCGCCTGCGCGAGGTGTTCCGGCCGGAGTTCCTGAACCGGATCGACGAGACCATCGTCTTCCGGCGCCTGGACACCGACCAGCTCGGCCGCATCACCGAGCTGCTGCTGGTCGACACCCGGGCCCGTCTCGCGAAGCGCGAGATCGGCCTGGAGGTGACGCCGGCGGCGGTGCAGCTGCTCGCCGAGCACGGGTTCCAGCCCGACTTCGGGGCCCGCCCGCTGCGCCGCACCATCCGCCGCGAGCTGGACAACCCGCTGTCGCAGATGCTGCTCAGCGGGGACATCGGGCCCGGGCGCACCGTCCGCGTCGACGCCGCCGACGGCGAGCTGGTGATCGGCGCCGCGGAGCCCGCCGCGGTCTGAGGCGCGGTCCGAGGAGACGGGGCCCGGGGGCATGACGTCCCCGGGCCTTTCCCTCACCGCGTGGCGGCGGGCCGCAGGGTGGCCGCGGCGGTGTCGAGGACCCAGACCCGGCCGTCGGGCAGGGCCAGCACGTCGCCGCCGGTGGCCTGCCCGCGGATCGGCACGGCCGGGTCGCGCAGGTCCGCCGGCCACCGGCGCAGCGCGCCGGCCGTGTCCAGGACCCAGACGCCGGTGGGAGCCGTCGCGTAGGCGGCGATCGGCCCCACGCGCACCAGCTGGTCGTCGCGGACCGGGCCGTCGCCCAGCGGGGCCAGCGCCGTCTCGCTCACGACGTAGCGACGCCCGGAACCGGCCGCGACGGTGGTGACCTCGGCCGGCACCGGGCGCGGGGCCCCGACGGCGCGGGTCCGGGTGTCGACCGTGCGCACGGTGTGCGCGGCCGAGTCCAGGACGGTGAGCCGGCCCGCGTCGTAGGCCAGATGGTCGGGCCGTCCGCCGAGGGGGACGGTCTGTGGGTCGAATCGCCCGGTCCGGGTGTCGATCCGCCCGAGCAGACCGCGCGAGGGCACCGTGAACCACACGCCGCCGTCGCCGGCGGCGATCGCGGAGATGCCGAGCTCGGTGCGGACCAGGTCGCCGGCCCGCCCGGTCCGCACGTCCACCGGCGTGATCGCCGAGGAGTAGTTCCAGACCCACACCCGGCCGTCGGCGACGACGAGCTGGGCCGGTTCACCGCCCACCGGGAACGTGATGGTCGCGCCGATCCCGGGCAGGACCCGGGTCACCGAGGCGCCGGCGCGGTCGGCGGTCCAGAGCGTGGTGGCGTCGCCCTCGACGTCGACCGGTCCGGGGCCGACCCGCACCGCGCCCGCCGGGAGCGGTGCCGCCGTGCTGGGAGACGCCGTACCGGGAGACACCGCGCCGGGCGACGCCGGGGCGGGCGACGGGGCCGCGGGCTGCGTGGTGGGGGAGGGGTCCTCCGGCGGACCCGCGGCGACGGTGCGGATCAGCCCGTCGAGACCGACCCCCAGCACGACGACCAGGGTCACGACGGCGAGGACCAGCACCGTCGCGAGGACGGCGAACCCGCGCATCGACTGCCCGCCCGACCCGCGCGACGGTCCGGGCGGCGGGCCCTGGTCAGGCGGAGGTCCCGGCCGCGTGGTCACCTCGTGCGGCTCCTGCGCCATGCCCGCCCCCGGGTCGTGTCCGCGCCGGGATGGTCGGTCCCGGCGGCGATCAGTCGACACCGGAGGGTGTCCGGCGTCAAGCGTCGCCGCGTTAGACATGCAGAAGTACGCATGAGTACGATGCGAGGAGACGTCGGGAGGGCACATGGGGCAGGGCCACGGACACGGGCAGGGTCACGGGCACGGTGGTGCGGGGGCGGACCGCCGCCGGCTGCTGATCGCCCTCGTGGTCACGCTGGCGACCGCCGTGCTCGGGGCGGTGGGGGCGGTGCTGACCGGGTCGCTGGCGCTGCTGGCCGACCTCGGGCACCTGCTCACCGACGCCGGGGCGCTGGCCGCCGCCGTGTTCGCGTCCTACCTCGCGGCGCGTCCGAGCAGCTGGCGACGCACCTACGGGTTCGGCCGGGCCGAGGTGCTCGTCGCCGGGGTCAACGCGCTGACGCTGGTCGCGGTCGTGATCTGGGTGGCGGTCGAGGGCGTGTCCCGGCTGTTCGACCCGGCCGAGATCCCGGGCCTGCCGCTGCTGGTGATCGGTGCGTTCGGGCTCGTCGGCAACGTCGTGTCGTTGGTGGTGCTCGCCGGCGGCGACCGGGCGAACATGAACATGCGCGGCGCGATGCTGCACGTGCTCGGCGACGCGCTCGGCTCGGTCGGCGTGCTCGCCGCGGCCGTGGTGCTGCTGACCACCGGCTGGCCGTACGCGGACACGATCGCCTCGCTGCTGATCGTGGCGCTGATCCTGCCGCGGGCGGTGGGTCTGCTGCGCGAGGTCGCGCACGTCCTGCTCGAAGGTGCCCCGCGCGACATCGACCCGCAGGCCGTGCAGGCGGCGCTGCTGGAGATCCCGGACGTGCACGCGGTGCACGACCTGCACGTGTGGGCGATCAACGACCGCACCCCGGCGATGTCGGCGCACCTGGTCGTCGACGAGGCCTCCGAGACCCACTGTGGCGACGCCTCGGTGCTGGACCGCGCCGGTGACCTGCTGCGCGAGCGGTTCGGCCTGGCGCACAGCACGTTGCAGGTCGAGCACGGAGCGCACGTGGGTCACGAGAACCACTGCGGCTGAGGTCTCCTCCCGGGGGTGATCATCCGGAGCCCGGAGCGGGTACACCGGACTCATGCCGCACCTGTTCAGCCCGTACACGCTCAAGAGCGTGACCCTGCGCAACCGCATCGCGATGTCGCCGATGACGATGTACCGCTCGGTCGACGGGAGGATGGACGCCTACCACCAGATGTACCTCGGTGCCCGGGCCGCGGGCGGCTTCGGGCTGGTGTTCCCGGAGCAGGTCGCGATCGCCCCCGAGGGCCGGACCAGCACGCACTGCGCCGGCATCTACGACGACGCGCAGATCGAGGGGCACGCCCGCGTCACGTCGATGATCGAGGACATGGGTGCTGTCGCCGCGATCCAGCTCGGGCACACCGGGCGCAAGGGCAGCGAGCTGCGGCCGTGGGAGGGCAAGGCGCAGATCGCCCCGGACGACCCCGACGGCTGGCAGGTCGTCGGGCCGTCGGAGGTCTCCTTCGACGACGGCAAGCACCCGTACCCGGTGCGGGAGCTGACCGTCGACGAGATCCACGGCCTGCACCGTGCCTACGCCGACGCCGCGCGCCGCTCCGCCGAGGCCGGGTACCGGTGGCTGGAGCTGCACTTCGCGCACGGCTACCTCGGGGCGAGCTTCTTCTCACCGCTGGCCAACCGCCGCACCGACGCCTACGGCGGCAGCCTGGAGAACCGGGCACGGTTCCTGCTGGAGGCGATCGACGCCGTCCGCGAGGTCTGGCCCGACGACCTGCCGCTGACGATGCGCCTGGGCTCGGACGACTTCCACCCCGACGGCACGCACTTCGACGAGGCGGTCACCGCGATCGGCTGGATGCGCGAGCACGGCCTGGACCTGGCCGACATCAGCTTCGGCGGCAACACCCCCGACGTGCGCGACGGCATCCACGGCGACGAGGCCGCGTGGGTGGAGCGCGCGGCGCGGCTCAAGCGGGAGGTCGGCATCCCGGTGGCGGCCAGCTGGAACCTCGGGATCCCGGCCACCGCCGACGACGCCGTGCGCTCCGGCGCCCTGGACGTCGTGCTGCTCGGACGCCCGGCCCTGGCCAACCCGCACTGGCCGGTCTGGGCGGCGCGCGAGCTCGGGCTCGACGACCCGTTCTCCCTGGTCCCGGAGGACTGGGCGTGGTGGCTGCGGAACATGCGCGGGCACCAGGGGAGCATCGGGTGGCCGGAGCCGGCCGGGGCGAACCCGGTCCAGGGCGGGTAACGCGGGCCGAACCGGGTCCGAGGGCATCGCCGAGAGCCGTTCCGGCCGCCCCGCCCGTCGGGATCCCGGGTGCCGGAGGAGCGGGTCGGCTGTCGTACCTGCGGTCGGGGGCATCCCGCACGGTCGCGTGCACCGCACGCTGTCCTACCTGGACCCGCTGCTCTACACCGGCGTGATCGTGGCCGCGTTCCTGCCGAAGCTCGTCGGGACGCCCCTGCAGGTCGAGGGGTTCGTCGTCGAGCTGATCTTCGGGTCGGGCCTGTGCTCGGCGTGGCTGGCGCTGTCCGAACACGCCCGCGCCGGTCGCCCCGGCGGAGGCGGACGCGGGCCGCTGACGCCCGCGCCCGCTCAGGCCGTTCCGGCGGCGCGGGCGACGAGCGCGTCGGCGTCGACGGACGACGGCAGCGTCCCGAACACCCGTCCGCCGCCGGGGGACAGGCGCCCGGCCAGGAACGCCTCGGCCACCGGCGCCGGCGCGTGCCGGACCAGCAGCGAGCCCTGCAGCGTCAGCGCCATCCGCTCGACGAGCAGCCGGGCCAGGCCCTCGTCGTAGGCGACGGAGTCGAACAGGTCCCGCAGGCCGGCGACGGCGGCGTCGAGACGCGGGTCGGCGCCGCTCGCGTCGTCGACCTCGGCCAGGAACGCCTCCACCGAGCCGGGGTCGCGGCGCATCGCGCGCAGCACGTCGAGACAGACGACGTTGCCGGCGCCCTCCCAGATCCCGTTCAGCGGCGTCTCCCGGAAGATCCGGGCAACGGGTGCGTCCTCGACGTAGCCGTTGCCGCCGTGCACCTCCATCGCCTCCGCGACGACCGGGACGGCGCGCTTGTTGAGCCAGTACTTCGTCGCGGCCACGCCGAGCCGGCCGAATGCGCGGGCCGCCTCGTCGGTGCGCTCCTCGTCGTAGGCGCGGGCGATCCGCATCAGCAGCGCCGTCGAGGCCTCGGCCTCCAGCGCCAGGTCGGCCAGCACCCCGCGCATCAACGGCTGCTTGGACAGCTCGGAGCCGAACGCGCTGCGGTGCGACGCGTGGTGCACCGCGGCGGACACGGCCTGGCGCATCAGCCCGACCGGTGCGGTCGCGATGTCGAGCCGGGAGCGGTGGATGTGGCCCATCATCGAGGCGACGCCGCGGCCCTCGTCGCCCAGCATCCACGCCAGGGCGCCGTCGAACTCCAGCTCCGAGGACGCGTTGGACCTGTTGCCCATCTTGTCCTTGAGCCGGACGACGTTCACCGCGTTGCGGGTGCCGTCGGGCAGCCAGCGCGGCATCAGGAAGCAGCTCAGGCCCGACCCGGTGCGGGCCAGGGTGACGAAGGCGTCGGCCTGCGGGACCGAGCAGAACCACTTGTGCCCGCGCAGCAGGTACTCGCTCCCCGGGCCGCCGGCGCCGACCGGCTCGGCGACCGTCGTCGTCTGCCGCAGGTCGGACCCGGCCTGCTTCTCCGTCGCCGCGATCGCGATCATCGCGCCGCGCTTGCCGGGCAACGGCATCGAGCGCGGGTCGTGCTCGGTGGAGAGCACCGGCGGCTCCCACACCCGCGCGATCCCGGGCACCAGCCGCAGCACCGCCGGGGCGGCGTTGCTCAGCGACATCGGGCACATGATCCCGGCCTCGGCCTGGTAGAACACGATCGACAGCGCGGCCCGCACGACCGTGCCGTAGGACCCGCGGTGCCTCCACGCGACGGTCCCGACCTCGTGCTCGGTGGCCAGCGACATCAGCTCGTGCCACGCCGGATGGAACTCGACCTCGTCGACGCGCTGCCCGTAGCGGTCGTGGGTGCGCAGCGTGGGGGAGTGCACGTTGGCCAGCCGGGCCAGCTCCGCGACGTGCTCGGACCCGGCCACCGCCCCGGCTGCGCGGAGCCGGTCGGAGGCCCAACCGCCGCCCTCGCGGTCGAGGGCCTCGCGCAGGGCGGGGTCGGTGTCGAACAGGTTCCGGTCGCCCGCGGGCGGGACCTGGTTCGTCACCACGTGCGTGCGCAGGTCGGTCCTCGGTGCCGGATCCGCCACGTCGTCTCCTCCTCGAGCCGGTGATCTCCAGTCAACGGTGCCCCACCCGCGCGGGGCAAGGGCCCGTCGCCGTCCCGGAGAGCCCGGTGCCGCGGCGGGTCCTCCCGGAACCGGGGTGCGCCCGCCCGTCGTCGGCGCCACGATGATCGCCATGTCCGCGGTTCCCGTCCTGCGTCCGGCCCGCCCGGCCGACCTCCCCGCGATCGGGGCGCTGATGGCGGCCTCGGTCCGCGCGCACTTCCCGTCGCACTACGACGCGCGCCAGACCGCCAGCGCCGCCGTCCACATCGCCCGCCCCGACCCCGTCCTGGTCGACGACGGCACCTACTACGTGCACGACGCCGGCGGCCGGATCGTCGCCTGCGGTGGATGGAGCGTGCGCGCCAAGCTGTTCGCCGGGCCGAGCGACGACCCCGACGACGACCCCCTGCGCCGGATCGACCCGGCGACCGAGTCCGCCCGGATCCGCGCGATGTTCGTCGACGACGGGTGGACCCGCCGCGGTCTCGGCCGCGACATCGTCGAGACGAGCGCCCGGGCCGCCGCCGCGGCCGGGTTCACCACGGTGGTGCTGGTCGCGACGCTGCCGGGGGTGGCGCTCTACGAGTCCTGCGGGTTCGTCGCCCGGCGGCCCGTTCCGATCGTGCATCCCGACGGCGTGCAGCTCGACGGGCTGATGATGGACCGTCCCGCCGCCGTCCGGCCGGGCTGATCCACCGCGGCGGCGGCGCCGGTAGCGTCGGCCGGCGTGATCACCGCCGAGGAGTCGGGTGCCGTCGCGGGCATCCTCGAACCGCTGCACTCGATGATCTACTTCGTACCCGAGGCCGACGAGCGCTACGTCGCCGCCGGGCTGGAGTCCGGCCGGATGGGGTACTTCGCGCCCCGGGCGGCTCCGCTGGGCCCGGTCGGTGCCGGGCTCGTGGCGGCGTTGTTCTACAACTTCGCCCCGGACGTCGTCGCGCAGTTCCTGCCCGCCGCCTGGTCGCGGGCCTCGCCGGCTGATCTGGTCGCGGCCCGCTACGACGCCGCCGACGCGGCGTTGCACCGGGTGTTCGGGGCCGAGGCGCTCGCGGCGCCGGAGATCGCCGAGGCGGCCGGTCTCGCCCGCACCGCGGCGCTCGCGTGCCCGGTGGAGGGCCGGCCGATGGCGGCGGCACTGCTGGACCTGGACTGGCCGGCCGCGCCGCACATGGCGCTCTGGCACGGCGTGTCGATCGTGCGCGAGCACCGCGGGGACGGGCACTTCACGGCGTGCGGGTCCCGGGGGCTGAGCGGGATCGAGGCGCTGGTGACGTTCACCGCGACCGGGACCGGCTACGTGATGCCGTTCGCGCGGGAGAGCCGCGGCTGGACGGGGCAGCAGTGGGACGACGCCGAGGCCGCGTTGCGTGACCGCGGCCTGCTCGACTCCTCCGGTGCGCTGACCGGGCAGGGGTGGGAGCTGCGGGCCCGGGTGGAGTCCGACACCGACGCCCTGGGGCACCGGCCGTGGGCCGCACTCGGCAGCGACGGCACCGCGCGGCTCGGCGAGGTCGGCGGCCGGATGGTGGCGGCGATGCTGGCCGGCGGGGTGTTCCCGGAGGGACGCTTCGGCCCGGACTCACCCCGCAACCCCGCCCGGGCCCGGCGGGGCTGACGGGCAGGGCTGACCGGGCTGGGCTGACCGGGTGGAGCCGACCGGGTGGGGCACGACCGGGCGCCTCCGCCCGGTCGCGGCAGCGGTCACCGGGCCGCGGCACCGACCACCCGGCCTCGGCTCCGGTCACCCGGCCAGATGCCCCCACCGGTGCGACAGCTCGTCCCACGGCCCCTCCGCGGCGATCCGGCCGTCCTCCAGCACGACGACCCGGTCGGCCCGGGCCAGGGCCGCCCGCGTGGTGCTGGCGCCGACGACCGTCGTGCCGCGGCGGCGCAGCGCCGCCCACAGCTCGATCTCGGTGCGCACGTCCAGGGCCGACGACACGTCGTCGGCGACGATCAGCTCGGCCTCGGTGGCCAGCGCCCGCGCCATCGCCAGGCGCTGCACCTGCCCGCCGGACAGGCGGATTCCGCGGTGCCCGACCATGGCGCCGGTGCCCCCGGCGGCGTCGACGTCACGGCCGAGCCGCGCGGCGTCGACCGACTCGGCGACCGGGCGCCGGTGCCCGAGGGTGATGTTGTCGTCGAACGTGCCCGACAGCACCCGCGGCAGCTGGGCCACGTAGGCGACCTGCCCCGGGCGGAGGAACTCCTGCGGGTCGGCGACCTCGCGGCCGTTCCACCGGATCACGCCCTCGTGCCCGACCAGCCCGGCGAGCCCCGCCAGCAGGCTGGACTTGCCCGATCCGACCTGCCCGGTGAGCAGCACCAGCGACCCGGCGTCCACGTCGAGGTCGACGCCCTCGACGCCGACCGTGCCGTCGTCGTGCACCGCGGTGACCTTCTCCAGCGACAGCCGCTGCAACGGCTCGCGGTCCACCGACGCCGGGGACGGCGCCGTCCCGGTGACGAGGTCGACCCCCGGCGGGAGGCGGGTGAGGTCCGCGGGACCCGCGAACGGGGCCACCGCGCCCAGCCAGCGACGGGCGATCGGAGCCTCGGTGACCACCGCCGCGCACACCTGCCCCAGGAACCCGGACCCGCTCAGCGCCGTCGTCACCAGCAGCGCCGTCGCCAGGCTCCAGGTCCCGGACAGGTGCAGCGACCAGGTGAGGACGACCGCGCCCTGCACCAGGAGTCCGGGCACCCCGTCGAGCAGGGTCCGGATCCGCTGCTCGCGGATGGTGGCCCGCACCCGCTGACCGTCGACCGCGTCCAGGTGCCCGCGGACGGCTCCGGTGGCGGCGGCGAGCTTGACCGTGCGGACGCCCTCCAGCGCCGACCCGAGCGCGGTCCCGAACCGGGCCCGCGCGTCGGCGGCGATCCGGCCCGCCCGACCGGCGAACGGCGCCCCGATCGCGGCGACCCCCGAGCAGAGCAGCAGGAACCCGCCGATCACCGCGGCGGCCCGCGGGTCCCCGGAGACCAGGCCGGTCACCAGCACGACCACGGCGGAGTTGATCACGTCCACCCAGCGGTCGACGTAGAGCACCATCCGGTCGGAGTCCAGGGCGCGGGCCACCACCTCACCGGGCGGTGTCCGGACCGGCCGGTGCTGCATGGTCTGCCCGCGCAGCACCGCGAGGCGCATCCGCAGCGTCGCCGCCGCCCACCACCGCGGGTAGGTACGGAACGCGATCGCGATCCACACCGGGAACAGCAGCAGCACGCCGGTCAGCGCCAGCGCGGGAACCCACGGGAGGGCCCCGTCCGTGGCGGCGCCCTCCTGCAGCCCCTCGACGACCAGGCCCCACAACCAGCCGGTGATCGCACCGGTCGCGCCACCGACGGTGGCCAGCATGAACGCCAGCCCGCCGAGCAGGCCCCAGCGCGGGTGCGCGACGAGGAGCCGCGCCACCGTGCGCCACAGCGGGGGAGGGGTGACCGACGGTGGCACCGCGGGCGGGCGCCGTACGGCACGTCGCATCGTTCCCGGACCGTCACCCGTCTCGTCCCGATCACTCCCGTCCGGTCGGTCCCCGTCCGTCCCGCGGCCGCCCGTCGCCGCGCGGTCGGCCCGGTCGGCCCGGTCGGCCCGGTCGGCCCGGTCGGCCCGGTCGGCGCCATCGTCTCCGGACCGGCCGCCGGTCTCGTCGCCGGCGTCGGCCAGCAGGTCGGCGAACCGGCCGGGGGTGACGGCCAGGCGGGCCCGCTCGCCCTGCTGGACCACATGTCCGTCCTCGAGCACCGCGACCGAGTCGGCGCGGCGCACGGTCGACAGCCGGTGCGCCACGACGATCCCGGTCCGGCCCTCCAGCAGCGCCTGTGCGGCCCGGGTGACCCGCTCCTCGGTGCGCGGGTCCATCCGCGCGGTGGCCTCGTCCAGGACGACGACGGCGACGTCACGGACCAGCAGTCGTGCGAACGCGACGAGCTGCTCCTCCCCGCCGGACAGCGTCAGCCCGCCGCTGCCGAGCCGCGTGTCGAGGCCGTGCGGCAGGGTGGCCACCCAGTCGGTGAGCCCGAGCGAGGCCATCGCGGACGCGACGCGTTCGCGCCCGACGTCGGCGAACAGCGTCACGTTCTCGGCCAGCGTCGCGGCCAGGATCTCGGTGCGCTGGGTGACGACGCCGACGGCGCCGCGCAGCTCGTCCAGCGCGACCGTGGTGACGTCGCGGCCCCCGAGCAGCACCTGCCCGGGTGGCGGCGCGATGGCTCGGGACAGCACCCGGGTGACCGTGGACTTGCCCGACCCGGTGCGCCCGACCAGCGCGCACGTGGTGCCCGCGGGGACGGTCAGGTCGATGCCGCGCAACCGGAACCCGCCCTCGTACCCGGCGGTCAGACCGCGCAGCTCCAGACCGGCGTCACCGGAGGGGAACGGGGCGCCGCCGTCGGGCTCACGGGCCGCCGAGAGCAGCGACGACACCCGGGTCAGCGCGCCCAGCCCGGCCTGGATCTCCGGCATCCGGTCGACGATCTGGTCGATCTGCCCGACGAACGCCGAGACCAGCAGCCACAGCGACACCAGGGCCGCGATCCCGCCCGGGTCGCCGGCCACCAGGACCACCCCGCCCAGGACCACGGCCCCGAGCAGCGCGTGCATGACGAACCCGGTGCGCAGCCCGACCACCGTGGAGGCACGGCAGGTGGCCCGCACCCGGTCCAGCACCACGGCGGCCCGGACGACGTAGCCGCGGACGACGTGTGGCTGACCGAGCGCGGTGCGCACGTCGTCCTGTCCCGCGACGGCCTCCTCCAGCTGCGCGGAGTGGTCGGACCAGGCGACCTCCTCGGCGACCTTGCAGCGCGCGATGAGCGGGGTCAGGGGCCGCGCCACGGCCACCACCAGGGCCGCGGCCAGCGGGAACGCGATCCACGCCGGCCACCAGACCAGACCCGCGACGATCCAGGCCAGCACCGACCGCAGCACGGCGCGCCCGGTCTCCCACCCGACCCGGCGCAGCAGCGTGCCCAGCTGACGGGAGTCGTCGTCGACCCGGTCGAGCAGCTCGCCGACAGCCTGGTCCTCCAGCGCGGTCAGCGGCTGGGCCAGCGCGGCGTCGAGCAGGTCGGCCCGCAGCCGTCCCTCCGCGCGTCCGACGACGGTGGAGAACACCACCCGCCCGACCGTGTCCAGCAACGCCGCCCCGAGCAGCAGCGCGCCGAGCGTCGCGATCAGCGCCGCGGTGGGGCCGGCGGCGATCCGGCCGGTCACCGTCGCCGCGGCCGTCTCCGCCGCGGCCGCCACGACGGCGACGACCGTCGCGAACGTCGCGGCCGGCCCACTCAGCCGTCGCCACGTCAGCGGCTGCGCACGCACGGGATCCTCCGGGGTCGACGGACCCGATCGCCCGGTCCGCCCGGAAGGTCCTGCTCCGACGCTAGCCCGGGGCACCGACAGAAAGCCGCCGATTTACGCGGCTCCAGCGCACGCGACCCCGCTCTCGGACGGTTTTGGGAAGGGATGACACCTGATGTGGTCGAAGACGTCCCGTGGCGCGGCGGAAGGACGGGTCCGCTCCGCATGCTGGCCCGGCACGGTGGGTGAGGGCGAGAGGGGATCCGATGGGGCACAAGTCGATCAGGAAGTGGACGGTGTGCGCGGTGGTCGCCGCGGCGGGGCTGACGCTCACCGCGTCACCGGCGCTGGCCGAGGACGCGCCGGTGCCGCCGCCGGCCACGTTCACCAGCACGCTGACCGCGTCGGCGACGCCGCAGACCGTCGTCGACGACGCCGGGAAGCCGTCGCCGGGGCAGACCGGGGCGAAGGGCACGTTCACCCTGAAGCTGAACAGCCAGATGAACATCGTCTGTTACGAGATCATGGTGATGGGGGTGACGCCGCCGTTCGCCAGCCCGGCGCGGACCGCGACGCACCTACAGGAGGGCCAGCCCAACGAGAGCGGCAACCCGCGGATGGTGTTCCCGGACCCGCAGGGCCCGCCCGGCGGACCGATGACCAGCAAGGGCTGCCTGCAGGGCCCGTTCACCACCGGCGTGATCGTGAACGGCGTCGACACCGGCACCGGTTTCGACGTCAAGAAGCTCGAGGCGAACCCGGCGGCATGGTTCGTCGACACCCACACCCAGCAGTTCCGCAACGGTGCGCTGCGCGGGCAGCTGTCCAAGACCGGCTGACCGCGCCGGTAAGGGAGTGGTCGGGGGACAGCCAGGTCCCGCCCGGCACGTCGAGGGCCCGGAGGCCCACACATCCGATCATCGAGCGGACACGCCGAAGAGGTCGTCGAGGTCGGCGACGCGCACTCTCGGAGGGCCGTCCGTCCCGGCTGCCGGGGCGGACGGCTCCGTGCGTCGGGGCGCGGGGATGCCGACAGTCGTGGGCTGACGACGTGGTGTGCGGGTCGGGTCGATCCAGGCCGGTGGCAGGAACTCCGGTGGTCCGTCGCGGATCCGGACGTCCCATCCGGGATGGTGGATCAGCCGATGATGCTGTCGACACAGCATCACCAGGTTGTCGATCTTGGTTTTGCCGTGTTCTTCCCACGGGATGACGTGGTGGACCTCGCACCATGACGGTGGCCGGTCACATCCGGGATGGGCGCATCCGCGGTCGCGGGCGATCACCGCCCGGCGGAGACCGTCGGGGATCGTCCGGGTCGCCCGGCCCACGTCGAGGGGCTGACCCTTCCCGTCGAACACGATGGGGATGACCGCGGAGTCACACGCCATCATCCGCAGCGTCTCCGGTGAGGTGCGCCCACCGAAGTCCAGCATCCCGGTCTTCGCGCGCTTCTCCAGGTCCTCCAGCGAGATGATCACCGAGATCTGCGGGCGACGCCCTCCGGTCTCCGGCACCAGCCCCGTCGGACCGTGCGACAACGCGAAGGCGCACACCTCGGCCAAGGCCTCGGCCTGGCGCTGCGCCGGCTCGCGAGTCTCGTCCGAGGAGGTGGGCTTGGACTTCGCATCGATCACCGTGGCGATCGTGTCGAACATGGCCGCGTCATCGAAGCGCCCAGTGATCTTCCCTCCCGGCCGGTTCCGATGCCGCACGATCCGCAGCTCGTTGACCTCGGGTTCGGGGCGGTCGTCGTCGGGCTCGGGACCGTCCTGGTCGAGCTTGTCGACCAGCGCCGTGCCCCACACCTGCAGCTCGTTCGGGGTGTACTCGGAGGTCTTTGCGCCGATCTGTGCTTCCGCGGCCGCCCACACCTCAGGGGACAACCGTTCGGCCGCGCGGGTCCCGAGGACCTTCGCCACGACCTCGACGTGACGCAGGCTCGTGCGTCCGGCGTCGAACACCTCAGTCGTGGCGGGCAGGCGCGGCGGCAGGACGGTGCCGTCGAGGGCGGTCCTGCCGACCACGTTCTCCGCGGCCATCGCGTGCCGGCGGGCCTCGAAGCGTTCTCAGCCGAGGAGGTCGGCGAGGGCGGCGGAGCTGGTCTTGTAGCCGCGGGAGGTGAACACGTCGCGCCGCTCGGCACTCGCGAGGACGTCGACGGAGAGGTGGTCGAGGCGTCGGCGGGCGGCCTCGCAGGCGATCAGGACGGTGATCTGTTCGGTGTCGCTCGCTCCGGCGGTGGCGGCGCGGAGTTCTTCGACGGCCTCGATGAGGCGGTCGTGCGCTGCGGCGACCCGGCCGGTGGACATGCCTCCATCATACTCGAACGTGTGTTCGCATCAAGGCCTGTCGTCGCAGCTCAGAGGCCACTCGGCGCAGAACCATGAAGCGCTGAGACCGCGCTGGGTGGTGGCTTCCCGCGGATCATCTGCTCGGAAGAGTCAGGGCCACCCGCACCTCGTCGACTACCGGGTTGCGGCGCTCCGGCGGCCCGTTCTGCCCGATCCGATACAGGCCCCGGAACACGAGAACGCCCCCGGGCAGAAGCTCGGGGGCGTTCTCGGTGCTACCGATACGAACGATCAGTCGAGATAGTCGCGCAGAACCTGCGACCGCGACGGGTGACGCAGCTTCGACATCGTCTTGGACTCGATCTGCCGGATGCGCTCACGGGTGACCCCGTAGACCTGGCCGATCTCGTCCAGCGTGCGCGGCTGGCCGTCGGTGAGCCCGAAGCGCAGGCGCACCACGCCGGCCTCGCGCTCGGACAGCGTCGCCAGCACCGACTGGAGCTGGTCCTGCAGCAGCGTGAAGCTGACCGCGTCGACGGCCACCACGGCCTCGCTGTCCTCGATGAAGTCACCGAGCTGCGAGTCGCCCTCGTCGCCGATCGTCTGGTCCAGCGAGATGGGCTCCCGGGCGTACTGCTGGATCTCCAGCACCTTCTCCGGGGTGATGTCCATCTCCTTGGCGAGCTCCTCGGGAGTGGGCTCGCGCCCGAGATCCTGGAGCAACTCACGCTGTATACGGCCGAGCTTGTTGATGACCTCCACCATGTGCACCGGGATGCGGATGGTGCGGGCCTGGTCGGCCATCGCGCGGGTGATCGCCTGACGGATCCACCACGTCGCGTACGTGGAGAACTTGTAGCCCTTGGTGTAGTCGAACTTCTCGACCGCACGGATCAGGCCCAGGTTGCCTTCCTGGATCAGGTCCAGGAACGCCATGCCGCGGCCGGTGTAGCGCTTGGCCAGGGAGACGACGAGACGGAGGTTCGCCTCGAGCAGGTGGTTCTTGGCGCGCTCGCCGTCGCGGACGATCCAACGCAGGTCACGCCGCAGCTGCGGGGAGACCTTCTCGCCGGCGTCGAACGCGCGGCGCAGACGCTCGGCGCCGTAGAGGCCGGCCTCGATCCGCTTGGCGAGCTCGACCTCCTCCTCGGCGTTGAGCAGTGCCACCTTGCCGATCTGCTTGAGGTAGGCGCGGACCGAGTCGGCCGAGGCGGTGAGCTCGGCGTCCTTGCGGGCCTGCCGCAGGGCCTCGGACTCCTCCTCGTCCCAGACGAAGTCGGCCGACTTCTGCTGCGACGAGCGGGTCGTCGGGGCCTGACGGTTGGCGCCGGTGTTGGTCTCGGCCTCGCCGTCGTCATCATCGTCGTCATCGTCGGCCACCACCTCGACGGCGGGGTCCGCGGCGACCTCGGCCAGGTCGGCCTCGATGTCGACGGCGACCTCCTCGACGAGCTCGCCGTCCTCGGGGGCCGCGAGCTCACCCTCCTCGAGCTCGACCTCCTCGGTGCCCTCGGCGGTCTTGGTCGCGCCCTTCTTCGCGGCGGGCTTCTTCGCGCCCCCACGGGTCGCCGGGCCGGTCTTCGCGGCCGGCTTGGCGGCGGTGCGTGTCCCGGGCTTGGCGGCCGTCTTGGTCGCCCCGGCCGCTCGACGGGTACGGGGTGCGGGACTCGACGTCTCCTCGACGGTCGAGTCGCTGCGTGCTGCGGAGTCTGCGGCTGCCACCTGGGCCCTCTCGCTACGTGCGCTGACGTGGTTCGATCCGATCGCAGGAGACCCGATCACCGTGTCCTCACCGCGGACGGCGGGGCACGTGCTGGTCGCGTGTGCGTCGGAATGTCGTTGTGTCATCGCCGCCTCGGTCGCCGGCGTTAGTGGAGGTCGCCGCGCGTCCCGGAGGTGGGGTGCCGTTCCATTGTAACTGTGCTGATGGACAGGGGGCGCACCTCACGCCACCCGCGCGTCACGAGACCGTCACCGGACGTCTCCGGGGGTCATCGCGAGGCACCCGGCGAGCGGTTGCGCGGCCGGTGCCGGGCCGTGATCGGATGGTCGGTGTGACCTCCTCCGACGCACGGCCCGATTCCCCCGACACGCTGCGCGCGGTGGCCGAGCAGGTGGCCGTCGAGGCGGCCGCCCACCTGCGGGAACTTCCCGCGCCGAGCTCCGGGACGGGGGGCGCCGACGTCAGCACGAAGAGCTCGCCGACCGACGTCGTGACCGCCTCCGACGCCTCGGTCGAGCGCTTCCTCACCGAGCGGCTGGCCGTGCTGCGGCCGGGGGAGACGGTGTACGGCGAGGAGGGGGCGGGCGACGTCGCGTCGGCGCGCTGGGTCGTCGACCCCATCGACGGGACGGTCAACTACCTGTACGGCCTGCCCTGGTACGCGATCTCGGTCGCGGCCGTCCGCGACGGCGAGACGGTGGCCGGCGCCGTCGTCGAGCCCGCGTCCGGGCGGGTCTGGACGGCGGCCCTCGGCGGCGGCGCCACGTGCGACGGCGTGCCGCTGGCCGTCACCGGCACCGACGACCTGTCGCTGGCCCTGATCGGGACCGGCTTCGCCTACCAGGCCGACCGGCGGGCCCGGCAGGCCCGGATGGTCGCCGGGATGCTGCCGCGGGTGCGCGACATCCGCCGCGCCGGTTCGGCGGCGCTGGACCTGTGCGCGGTCGCCGCGGGATGGCTGGACGGATACGTGGAACACGGAAGCCACTGGTGGGACTGGGCGGCGGCGTCGCTGATCGCCCGCGAGGCCGGGGCGCTGCTGCACATCGCGGGCGGCCCGGACGATCTCGGCGCCGACGCCGCGGGCCTGGGTGACGACGTGTCGCTGGCCGCGGCACCCGGTGTCGCGCGGGCGCTCGCGGAGCTGGCCCTCGCCCACGGGGCCGGCGAGGTCTGAGCCCCGCCGGCGGGCGGCCGGGCTCAGGTGCAGCCGTTGTCCCGGGCCTGCTGCAGGGCCGCCGGGTCGACGGCGGGACGGCCGCTCTCCCCGGCCGGCGCGGCCAGCTCGTCGAGGACGTCGCGCGCGGCGCGGCCGGGGGCGACGTCGGAGAACGCCGCCCCGATCACGACGTCCACACCGGCGCCGGTCCGGTCGTCGCGGACCATCTCCACGCACGGCATGACCAGCGCGAGTGTCTCCGCCGCTCCCTGACCGGACGGGCCGAACCGGAGCTGGCCGAGGCAGTCCATGTCGCCGTCGGGGTACTGCGGGTCGTTCGTGGGGCTCGAGGACTCCTTGAACTCCAGGTCGCCGAGCTGGGCCGAGACCAGGTTGGCCTGGCCGCGCTGGCCACCGGCGTTGAGCACCTGGAAGCGGACGTCGGTGGGAGCCACCGGGGCAGCGGTGTCGAGCTCGGCCCGGTCGATCACGGTGCCCGGGACGGGCCCCGTGGCCGGCGGGGTGCAGGTGGTGTCGGCGGGACCGCCGGAGGTGGTCACCAGGACGACGACCCAGGTCGCGGCGGCCAGCAGGAACAGCACCGTGGCGGTCGCGATGATCGGGCGGGAACGCCGCCGCTGGTACGGGCGCGGGGAGGTCATCGCGCGTCTCCGATCCCGTGGTCGAGGATGTGGTGCCCGAGGGCGACGAGCGGTCCGACCGCGTCCTCCAGGCCTTCGGCCATGTCGGCCGGCACGGCCCCGGCGCGGACCCGGGACAGGATCCCGGCCAGCACCACGGCCAGCTTGAACGCCCCGAACGCGACGTACCAGGGCAGGGGCCCGACGTCGAGGCCGGTGCGCTCGGCGTAGGCCGCGACCAGCTCGTCGCGGGTGGGGAAGCCGGGCAGACGGGTCGGGCTCGGGATCTGCTGCGCCTCGCGCCAGACCGGGCCGTCGCCGTCCTGGGGCCAGTAGACGAGCAGCAGGCCCAGGTCGGCCATCGGGTCGCCGAGAGTGGACATCTCCCAGTCCAGGACGGCCAGGATCGTCCCCGGGTCGCCGGAGTCGTAGACGCAGTTGTCGATCCGGTAGTCGCCGTGCACGACGGTGTGGCGCTGGGTGGCGGGCACGTCGGCGGCGAGACGCTCGGAGAGCCGCGTGAGCTCGGTCTCGGTGCGCTCATCGGTGGCCGACGGGGCGTCGGTGTCGTCGCGGGCGGCGGCCCACTGCTTGCCCCAGCGGCGGATCTGGCGCTCCAGGTAGCCGTCCGGGCGTCCGAAGTCGCCCAGGCCCACCGCGGCCGGGTCGACCTCGTGCAGCGCCGCCAGGACGTCGATGAGGGCCTTCCCGGCCCGTGCCCGGTCCGCCTCGGTGTCCGCCCAGCCGGCGGGGAGGTCGTCGAGCGGGACGACGCCGTCGACGAGCTCCATCACGAAGCACGGTGCGTCGACCGGGGGCCCGTCCTCGCGGTGGGCCAGCACGGCGGGGACCGGGACGCCGGTGCCGGCGAGCGCGGAGATCACGCGGCTCTCGCGTTCCATGTCGTGCGCGGTCTCGGCGACCGAGCCCACCGGCGGGCGGCGCAGCACCACCGCACCGGCTTCGCTGTCCACCCGGTAGGTCAGGTTCGACCGGCCCGCGCCGACCGGGGCGAGGGTGCACCCGCGCCACCGCTCGTCGTCCAGCTCGGTGGCCAGGAACGCCCCCACCGACTCCGGGTCGGCGCCGGGGGTCGGGTCGGATTCGGGCGGTGTCGCCGAGCTCGTTGCCACGGGGCCCGACCCTAGTGGTGCAGGGGCCGCCGGGCCCGCAGCGACGCCGGTCGCGCGCCTGGGTTACCCTCCCGGCCGCCGGTGGTGGACGCACCGCTCCGGGCGGCTCCGTCGTGGTCAGTGCGATCCGGTGCCCGCCCGAGTAGGGCCGTTCGGCGGTCTCTCCGTGGATGGTGAGACCGGCGTCACTCCGACCATCGGGCACAAACCTTGCGTCCGCGACGTTCCTCAGCGGCACGCAGAAACTTACGAGTGTGATCGACCAGCAGCGAACTGGGCCGGTGAGCTGCGCAAACTGTGAATGGCAAGGGTGGACCCATGGCGACCGACTACGACGCCCCACGACGGAACGAGGCCGACGAACTGGCCGAGGACTCGCTCGACGAGCTCAAGGCGCGGCGTAACGAGGCCCAGTCCGCGGTCGTCGACGTCGACGAGACCGACACCGCGGAGAGCTTCGAGCTGCCGGGTGCGGACCTGTCCGGCGAGGAGCTCACGGTGAACGTCCTGCCGAAGCAGGCGGACGAGTTCACCTGTGCGAGCTGCTTCCTGGTGCACCACCGGAGCCGCCTGGCGAGCTCCAAGGGTGGCCAGTACATCTGCCGCGACTGCGCGGCCTGACCGCTTCCCTCGTCCGGCCCCGGTCCTCCTCGGACCGGGGCCGGACGTCGTTCAGGAGGTCACGGTGCCGCGTTCCAGCGCGGCGACGAGATCGTCCGGGCGGCGGGTGCTGACGACCCAGTACGGGGCCTCGGAGGAGGGGTCTGTGATCTCGATCCGGACGACGGTCGGGATCCAGGCGCGGTGCAGGACCATCGCGGTCGGGTCCAGCTGCGGGCCCAGCGCGTCCTGCTTCGCGAACTTCTCCGCGACGACGTCGGTGCGCCCGATGTGAGCCAGGTCGACCGCGGCGTCACCGACGGTGAGCGTGCCGCCACGGACCAGGACCCGGCTGCGGCCGAGCCGCCACAGCGCCAGGACGCACAGCGGCACCAGGATCAGGTAACCGATCCACGACCGGACGCCCGGATACCCCATATGGATCTCCGCGCCGAGCAGCAGTCCCAGGCCGACGGCCGGTAGGTACCACCACGATGGCACGGATAACCGCTCGTCGAACGCAGCAGGGCCGGACGTCGCAGAACCCACCGGAGACGGCTGCTTGTTCACGAACCCAGGGTAGCGTCGCCCGCCGTGCCCGGTCCTCTCCCCGCTCCCCAGGACGAGCCACTGGTCGCACCGTCCGTCGACGTGCTGCTGACCCGGCTCGACCCCGACCTGCCGCCGCCCGCGTACGCCCGGGCGGGAGATGCAGGGGCCGACCTGGTGACCGCGCAGGACGTCACGCTCGCCCCCGGTGAGCGGGCACTGGTCGGAACGGGTGTCGCGGTCGCGCTCCCGCCCGGCTTCGCCGGTTTCGTCCACCCCCGCTCGGGCCTGGCCGCGCGCAGCGGCCTGTCCGTGGTGAACGCCCCGGGCACGGTGGACGCGGGCTACCGCGGGGAGATCAAGGTCTGTCTGATCAACCACGACCCGGCGCAGACGCTGGTGCTGCGACGCGGTGACCGGATCGCGCAGCTGGTCGTGCAGCGGGTGGAGCACGCCCGCTTCGTCGAGGTCGCCGAGCTCCCGCCGTCCGCGCGCGGGACCGGCGGCCACGGCTCGACCGGCGGCCACGCCGGTCTGGGCGCCGTAGGAGGACGCTGATGCCCGGACGTTCACGCGGTCGGCCCATGTTCGACGTCCGGCCGGAGACCGGCACCGGCGACGAGGAGCTCTACCCGGGCTATCCCGGCTACGGCGAGCCCGCCGAGCCCGGTGACGTCTACGACGACCACGACTCCCGCGAGCGCGAGTCGGCCCGGGTGCGGGGTGCCGGACCGTCGGGCACCGGACGGGCCCGGGCGGTCGCACCGGCCCGCGGGCGAACCGACGTGAACGGCCGCACCGGCGCCGCACCGGCGGACCCCCGCGGCGGCGCCCCCCGCGGTGGTCCCGGACCGGACGGGCGGTGGGACGAGTCCGAGCCGCCCCTCTACGGGGGCCGGCCCGCGGCCGCCCGCGACGACCGCTACGACGACGAGCCCCTCTACGCCCGCGACTACGCCCCGCAGGGCCACGACTTCGGCGACCCCGACGACGACCCGCGCGACCGCCCGCCGAACGGGCGGGCCCCGGTCCGGCCGGAGCCCCCCGCTCCGGTCCCCGACGACGAGTACGACGACGACTACGAGGACGAGGACTACGACGACGAGGGGTACGACGAGGAGGACTACGACGACGACGAATACGGCGTCGGCGACGCCCCCCTCTCGGTCCCGCCGCCCGGTCGCGACGGGCGTCCGCTCGGGCCGGCCGACGTCGAGGAGCTCGACCCGTCGATGACCGACGCGCTGGCCCGCGTCGACCTCGGGTCGATGCAGGTGCCGGTGCCCTACGGCGCCGAGCTGAAGCTGGAGCCGACCGACGGCGGCCGCCCGCAGGCGGTGCACCTGATGCTGCCCGAGGGCCGGATCGCGGTCAGCGCGCTGGCCGCCCCGCGGTCCTCCGGGCTCTGGCACGAGCTCTCCGCGGAGATCGAGACCTCACTGCGCAACGGTGGTGCCCGGGTCCGCAACGCCCAGGGCGACTGGGGCCGTGAGCTGCACGCCCGCACCGAGAACGCCGCGTCGGTGTTCATCGGCGCCGACGGCCCGCGCTGGATGGTCTACGGCGTGGCGACGGCGTCACTGGACACCGTCGACGCCCTCGACGTGGAGCTGCGACGGGTCATGCGCGGCGTCATCGTCGTGCGCGGCAAGCTGCCCTACCCGCCGCGGACCGTGCTGCCCCTGACGCTGCCGGAGCACCTGGCCGAGAAGCAGCCCGAGGCCGCGAAGCCGAAGGGCGCGAGCATCACCGTCTCGGTCCCGGCCGGGTCGACGACGACCGGCGCGACCCCGCGCCCGGGTGCGACCGGCTCGACCCCCGCCCCGGCCCCGTCCGGTGCTCCCGTCGCGCCGGCCGCGGTCGCACGCCCGAACGGCGCGCCGGTCCGCGAGCCCGCCGCGGCACGCGCCGAGGGGGACCCGGTCGCGTCGACACGCTCGATCCCGCAGGTCGCGCGACCCGTCCGTCGCGACCCGGACGCCCCGGTCCGCCGCCCCGTCGAACGGCGCCCTGCCGATGGCCCCGACGCGCCCACCACCCGGACCGGCGCCGCACCACGGGTCCGGCGCGAGTCCGCCGCCCCGGTGGCCGGTACCCGCCCGCCCGGCCGCGACGCCTACGAGCCCGCCGCCGGACCGGCCGCGGCGACCGGACGGCTGTCCGTCCCGCCGCGCGAGGGTGCCGTCCCGCCGCGCGAGGGTGCCGTCCCGCCGCGCGAGGGTGCCGTCCCGTCGCGCGACGGGGCCGTCCCCTCCCGCGACGGTGCCGGGCGGCCTGCCGACGTCCGTGACGACGGGTACCGGTCCGGCCCCGCCGACGACCGCCGGGGAGCCTCCGCCGACCGCTACGACGACGGGTACCCGGACGACCGCTACGCCGACGGCGACGACGGGGGCCGGTTCGCCGACGACCGGTACCCGGACGACCGGTTCGCCGACGACCGCCGTGCCGACGACCCGGTCGCAGGCCGTTCCGCCACCGGCCGCCCCGGCGCGCGTGGCGACGCCGCACGGACAGGGGGGTACCGGTCCCGGGGTCCCGCCGACCGGCCGGGTTCCGCACCCGACCGGCGTGAACCGGCGTCGTCGGGCTCGTACCGCGCCGAGCGTCGTGATCCCGCCCTGCTGTCCGACCCGGTCCGCCGCGACCCGGCCACGTCCGGGTGGAACCGCGCGGTCGAGGTCCCGGACGAGCCGGTCCGCTCCGGCGGGTTCGACGCGGTCCCCGAACCGGTCGAGCCCCCGGTCCGCCGCGACCCCGCGGTGACGGCGCTCTCCCCGGCCGACCTGGTGCCGGACCCGGCGTCGCTGCGCTCGAGCACCTCCCGCTCGAGTACCTCCCGCTCGGGCACCTCCCGCTCGGGCACCTCCCGATCCGGTACCGACCGCTCCGGCGAGCCCCCGCGCCGTCGCCGCGCCGACCGCCCCCGGGGCGGCCGCGACCTCACGCCCGCCGCGGACCTGCTCCGCGACGCCGGTGAGCCGGCGCCCGGCCCGGACCGGTGGTCGCCGGCGGACGACGCCACCCCGCTCGAACCCGGCACCCCGCTCGAACCGACCCCCCTCGAGCCGACCTCGCCCGAGCTCACCGTGCCGGGCCGGATGGCGATCGAGGACATCCCGCTGGTCGACGTCCCTCTGCTGGACGCCGAGCTGGACGCGGAGCCCCTCCCGGAACCGCCCCTGGTCGAGCCGTCTCTCACCGAACCGTCCCGCACCGAGCCGCCCCACACCGAGGCGTTCGCCGACCCCGTCGCGGCGGCCCTGCCGCGTCGCCGTCCGCGGGCCGGGACGAACGGCGCGTCGCGCCCGGCCCCGGGTGCCGGTCCCGACACCGCTGCCGGCGGACGGCGTCGTCGCGGGGACGCCGAGGCCGTCGACCGGCCCGCGGACGCGTCGCCCTGGATGTCGGCGGAGATCGCCGCCCGGCCGGGCGGACGGCACGCGCGTCCCGGGGGACACCGCGACCCGGACGCCACGACCCGCTCGCCGCTCGACCCGGAGCCGCCGCGCAACGGGTCCCGCGTCCCGCTGACCGACTGGCGGGACACGTCGGCGTACCGCGGGTCCGGCCACGACGCCGACGGCGGCGACCTGTTCAGCTCCCCGGCCGAGGCGGGGGAGCGCTACCGCCGCAACGGCAACGGTCACCACCCGGACGCCGACGGCGGCGGGCCCGCACCGGGCGACGACCCCACGGGCCCCGCGTCGGCCGTCGACCCCGGACGCCATCGCCGCTGAGGGTGCCCGCCGGTCCGCCGCCGACGGACCGGCGGACGTCGGCGGGCCACCGTTCACCGTGGCGGAACGGGTGACCCACGGAGCCCGGGGAGCGGGCACAAGAACCGGTTCGCGGGCGTTACCCTGGTAGCGCGAGAGCACGACACGAGTCGGATCGCGACACGAGCGAGGGGACTCCGACCGGGTCGGGGTCCGCGCCTGGCCGAGGAGAGACATGGGCAGCACGGATGGCGGGACGTTCCGCCGGATGCTCCGCAAGCTCACCAGCGACGTCGAGGAGCTCGACGCCCGTGACCTGGCGGAGGACGCCGAGGACTCGGGAGCCCGCGCCGCGAAGGACTGCGCGTGCGGCGAGGAGGTCATGATGCTGGGCCGGATCCGCAGTGTGGAGCTGTGCCCGCAGAGCGCCGAGGCGACGCTCCGGGCGGAGCTGTTCGACGGCACCGACGGCGTGACCCTGGTCTGGATGGGCCGCCGCCGGATCCCCGGGATCGAGGCCGGCCGGACCATGCGCGTCCGCGGGCGGCTGTCGGTCCGTGACGGGCAGAAGGTGCTCTACAACCCGTACTACGAGATCTGTCAGGCGCAGTGAGCGAACCTCACCCCGACAGCACCCCGACCACCCGGTTGCCCCGGATCGACGCCGACACCCCGCCGCCGGACGGACGGCCCCGGGCCGGTGCCCGCCCCGGCGAGCCGGTGTCGGCGCCCGCCGAGGTGACCGGACCGACGGAGTCGATCGCGGCGCAGCCCGGTGCCGGGACCACCGGCGAGACCCCGGGGCGCACGGCCACCGGCCCGACGCTGATGGACCAGATGGGCGGGATCTCCGGGATCGTCGCCTCGACCGTCCCGGTGGCGGTGTTCGTGGTCGTCAACGTGATCACCTCGCTGCGCCCGGCGCTGTACGCGGCGATCGCGGCCGGTGTCGTGGTGCTGATCTGGCGCCTGGTGCGCCGCGACCCGATCCAGCCGGCGATCTCCGGCCTGATCGGCGTCGGGATCTGCGCGCTGGTGGCGAACCAGACCGGTGAGGCCCGCGGCTTCTACCTGCCCGGCCTGCTCTACAGCGGGTTCCTGGCGCTGGTCGCGCTCGTGTCGGTGATCGTCCGCTGGCCGCTGGCCGGGGTGATCTGGCACGGCATCAACGGCCACGGCCAGGAGTGGCGCTCGGACAGGCGGCTGCTCAAGGCCTACACCTGGGCGACCGGCATCTGGGCCCTGGTGTTCGGCCTGCGGGTCGTCGTACAGGGCCTGCTCTACGACGCCAACGCCGAGAACGCGCTCGGCATCGCCCGGCTGGCGATGGGCTACCCGCTGTTCGGCGTCGCCATCCTGGCCACGATCCTGATCGTCCGCCGCGCCGAGCGGGCCGGTACCCCCACCGCGACCTGACGCCCGGCGCCCTGGGCCGCGACCCAACGCCTACACCCCGGCGTCGGGGAACCGCATCAGACGTCGAGGGCGGAGCGGATCTCCTCCTCGACGGCGGCGGTGGCCACGAACAGCAGCTCGTCGCCGGCCTCGATCGCGTCGTCGGGCTGCGGGACGATCACGCGTCCGCCGCGCAGGATGACCACGAGCGCCGAGTCCGGCGGCAGGGCCAGCGAGCGCACCGGACGCCCGGACAGCGGCGTGGGGTCGGGGAGCGTGACCTCCATCAGGTTCGCCTGACCCTGACGCAGCGTCAGCAGCCGGACCAGGTCACCGACCGCCACCGCTTCCTCGACGAGCGCGGCCAGCAGGCGCGGCGTGGACACCGCGACGTCGACGCCCCAGTTCTCGGAGAAGAGCCACTCGTTGCGGGGGTCGTTGACCCGGGCCACCACCCGGCGCACCCCGAACTCGGTCTTGGCCAGCAGCGACACCACGAGGTTGACCTTGTCGTCGCCGGTCGCGGCGATGACGACGTCACAGCCCTCGATGCCGGCCTCCTCCAGCGAGCTCAGCTCGCAGGCGTCGGCGTGCACCCACTCGGCGTCCTCGACGGCACCCGGGTCGATCTGGGTGAGCTCACGCTCGATCAGCATCACCTGGTGCTCGGACTCGACCAGCTCGAGAGCGATGGAACGCCCCACCGCGCCGGCTCCGGCGATCGCGACCCGCATGCCTACTCCTCCTCGGGGGCCGCCGCGGCGGCCGCCGTCACGTCCGACACGGTGCCCGAGCGGGCGGCCACGTAGACGGTGTCCTCGGCCTGCACGGTGGTGTCCGGGCCCGGCAGCACGCCGGTGCCGAAGCGCACGATGAACGCCACCCGCGACCCGGTGGCCTGCTCCAGCTTGCGGACCGGCTGGCCGGCCCACTCCTCGTTCAACGGCAACGGCAGCACGGCGACGGTCCCGGTGGGCTCGCGCCACGCCGTCGCGACGCCGTCGGGCAGCAGCATGCGCAGCAGCCGGTCGGTCGTCCACGGCACGGTGGCCACGGTCGGGATGCCCAGGCGCTCGTAGACCGCGGCCCGCTTGGCGTCGTAGATCCGGGCGACGACCCGGCCGACGCCGTAGCTCTCCCGGGCCACCCGGGCGGCGATGATGTTGGAGTTGTCCCCGTTGGAGACGGCGGCGAACGCGTCCGCGCCCTCCAGCCCGGCCTCGTCGAGGACGGAGCGGTGGAACCCGAAGCCGACGACCTGGCGTCCGCGGAAGTCCGGGCCCAGCCGGCGGAAGGCCTGGGGATCGCGGTCGATTACGGCGACCTCGTGTCCGAGGCGCTCGAGACCGGCGGCCAGGGACGAGCCGACCCGGCCGCATCCCATGATCACGACGTGCATGGCGTGGATGGTCCTTCCACGGGTCGTCGGGGCTGGTTCCTCACCCGCGGGAGCGGACCCGCACGTGCCGCGCGCACGCTATCGCGAGCACCTGGGCGGGGGGAGCATAGGCTGCGCACCGTGTCCAAGCTCGCCGTCGCCCTGAAGCGGCTCGTGGTCGGACGGCCGCAGCGCAGCGACCGCCTGAACAGCACGTTGCTCCGTAAGCGCATCGCCCTGCCCGTGTTCGCCTCGGACGCGATGTCGTCCGTCGCCTACGCCCCCGAAGAGATCTTCCTGACGCTGTCGGTGGCGGGCGTCACGTCCTACGCGATGTCGCCGTGGATCGGCCTGGCCGTGGTCGTGGTGATGCTGACCGTGATCGCCAGCTACCGGCAGAACGTGCACGCCTACCCCTCCGGGGGCGGCGACTACGAGGTCGCGACGGTCAACCTGGGCAAGAAGGCCGGACTGACCGTGGCCAGCGCGCTGCTGGTCGACTACACGCTCACCGTCGCGGTGTCGATCTCCTCGGCCGCGGCGAACATCGGGGCGCTGGTCCCGTTCGTCGGTACCCACAAGGTGCTGTTCGCCGTGGTGGCGATCGCGTTGCTCACCGCGGTCAACCTCCGGGGCATCCGGGAGTCCGGGACCGCGTTCGCGATCCCGGTCTACGCGTTCGTCCTCGGCATCGCGGCCCTGCTGATCTGGGGCCTGACCCGGATCGTCATCTTCGGCGACGAGGTCCGTGCGGCGAGCGCGAACCTGGAGCTGGTGGCCGAGGGCGACCAGTTCACCGGTCTCGCCCTGGTCCTGCTGATCCTGCGCTCGTTCACCCAGGGTGCGGCGGCGCTGACCGGTGTCGAGGCGATCAGCAACGGCGTCCCGGCGTTCCGCAAGCCGAAGTCGCGCAACGCGGCCACCACGCTGCTGATGCTGGGCACGCTGTCGATCACGATGTTCATGGGCCTGATCGCGCTGGCCCAGGCGACCGGGGCGAAGATCGCCGAGGACCCCGCGCGCCAGTTCCCGGACGCGCCACCCGGATACCGGCAGGACACGATGATCGCCCAGCTCGCGGACGCGGTGTTCGCGGACTTCCGGCCCGGGTTCTTCTTCGTGATCGTGACGACGGCGCTGATCCTGGTGCTGGCCGCGAACACCGCGTTCAACGGGTTCCCGGTGCTCGGCTCGATCCTGTCCCAGGACCGCTACCTGCCGCGGCAGCTGCACACCCGCGGCGACCGGCTGGCGTTCTCCAACGGCATCGTCGTGCTCGCGTTCCTGGCCATCCTGCTCGTCGTGGGGTTCCAGGCCGAGGTCACGAAGCTGATCCCGCTCTACACCGTCGGGGTGTTCGTGTCGTTCACGCTGTCCCAGATCGGGATGGTGCGGCACTGGAACCGGGCGCTGGAGGAGGGGCCCGAGGCGGCCGAACGGGCGAGGATCCGGCGCAGCCAGGCGATCAACGGGTTCGGCGCGGCGATGACCGGTGCCGTCCTGGTCACCGTCCTGATCACGAAGTTCACCCTCGGCGCGTGGATCGCGATCGTGGCCATGGCCGGGTTCTTCGTGCTCATGCTGGCCATCCAGAAGCACTACGACCGGATCTCGGCCGAGCTCGTCGCCGACGAGTCCGACGACGTCCTGCCCTCGCGCAACCACGCCGTCGTGCTCGTCTCCACGCTGCACAAGCCGACCCTGCGGGCCCTGGCCTACGCGCGCGCGACCCGGCCGGACATCCTGGAGGCGGTCACGGTCAACGTCGACGACGCCGACACCAAGAAGCTGGTCCGGGACTGGGACAAGCGTGGGATCCCGGTGCCGCTCAAGGTCGTCGAGTCGCCGTACCGGGAGATCACCAAGCCGGTCCTGGACTACGTGAAGCGGATTCGCAGCGACTCCCCGCGCAACGTCGTGACCGTCTACATCCCGGAGTACGTGGTCGGGCACTGGTGGGAGCAGGTCCTGCACAACCAGAGCGCGCTGCGGCTCAAGAGCCGGCTGCTGTTCCAGCCCGGGGTGATGGTCACCAGCGTGCCCTGGCAGCTGCGCTCGTCCGAGGGAGCCCGCGGGCTCAGCCCGCTGGAAGCGCCGGGGGCGTCGCGCCGCGGGTACCCGTCGGGGGCCCAGCTGCCGGGGGAGAGCCGCGGTGGCGGAGCGTTGATCGGCGGGGGGCTGCGGCCGGATGCGCCGAGCACCCCCGCGAGGACATCCACGACGAAGTCCGCCGGCGGCAGGCCGGGCGCGGGCGGGACCACCACCACGGGGACGACCCCCACCGGGAAGAAGGACAGTTGAGCGAGCTCGCGACCGAACCACCGACCGGGCGCGCCGTCCTGGACTGGACGGACCGGGTGCTCGAGCTGGAGGTCGGTGCCGTCGCGCACGGCGGGCACTGCGTCGCCCGTGCCGGTGAGGACGGCGAGCCGTCCGACGACGGGCGGGTCGTGTTCGTCCGGCACGCGCTGCCCGGCGAGCGGGTCCGTGCCGTCGTCACCGAGGACCCGGGCGGCGCGTTCTGCCGGGCCGACGCGGTCTCGGTGCTGCGCGGGTCGGCCGACCGGGTGCCCGCTCCGTGCGAGTGGGCGCGTCCGGGCGCGTGCGGGGGATGCGACTTCCAGCACGCCACCCCGGCGGCCCAGCGCGCCCTGAAGACCGACGTGCTGCGCGAGCAGCTCGAACGCCTGGCCGGACCGGCCACGGCGCACCTGCCCGAGGTCCGGGTCGAGGAGCTGCCCGGCGGGCCGCTGGGCTGGCGCACGCGCGTCCGTCTGGCCGTCGACGCCGACGGCACGCCCGGCCTGCGCGCACACCGCAGCCACGACGTGCTGGCGGTCGCCGACTGCCCCCTCGCCCCGACCGGCTCGCTGCCGCCGGTGCTGGCCGGCGCGTTCCCCCCGGGCGAGGACCTCGAGGTGACCGTCGACGCCACCGCCCAGGCGCACCTGCCGATCGACGGGCCGGTCGCCGCGCACGCCGCCGGCCACCGCTGGGACCTGACGCCGGGCGTGTTCTGGCAGGTGCACCCGTCACTGGCTCCGACGCTGGCCGGGATCGTCGGTGACTGGGCCGCCGCCCCGTCGGGCGGTGTCGCCTGGGACCTCTACGGCGGCGTCGGCGTGCTCGCCGCGGTGCTGGCCGAGCAGGTCGGGCCGGGAGGGCGGGTGACGGTCGTGGAGTCCTCCCGCGACGCCGTCGCCGACGGCCGTCGTGCGCTGGCGGGCCTGCCGCAGGTGGACTTCCGGATCGGGCGGGCCGAACGCGAGGTCGCGCGGCTCGAGGACACCCCGGACGTCGTCGTCACCGACCCGCCGCGGGCCGGGCTGGGACGGGCGATGGTCGCCGCGCTGGCCGCCCGCGGACCCGCGCGGATCGTGCACGTGGCCTGTGACCCGGCGTCGCTGGGCCGCGACCTGGCCCTGTTCGCGATGCAGAACTACCGGGTCACGGCGCTGCGCGCGTTCGACGCGTTCCCGATGACCCACCACATGGAGGCGGTCGCGCTCCTCGAGCGTGTCTGACCCGCCGTCCACGTCCGGCGTGTCCGGGTTGTCCGGCTGTACCGTGTACCGGCGGCGGGAGATCCCGCCGCGTCACCCAGGAGGACCCATGCCCGGCCTGTTCAGCAAGATCTCCCAGTTCCTCAAGAGCCCGCAGGGCCGCAAGGTCACCGACCAGGCCAAGCGCTACGCCTCGGACCCCAAGAACCGGGAGAAGATCCAGGGCATGCTGCGCAAGCGCGGCGGCGGTGGCGGCGCGCCCCGGCACTGAGGCCCTGAACCGGGCCCCGGCGCCGGGCCCCGGCCCTGCGCGGGCGGTAGCGTGATGATCTCCGGGGAGATCGCGGGGGATCATCATGTCCGACAGGCTCGCCGTGCTGTTCGTGCACGGCGTGGAGGCGTCCGACGGCGACGTCGCGACCACCGCGATGCGGCTGCTGTGCGAGGAGTTCACGGCGCACACCGGCGTCGACGCCGACGACGCGCTGGTGGTGCGTTCGGCGCACTGGGTGCCGGTCCTGCAGCAGCGCCAGGACGACCTGGAGCGCCGCCTGACCGGTGAGGGCGAGACCCTCGGCTGGTTCCTCGACGGTCTGCGCTGGGCCGGCGGCGTCGCGTCCCGGGGGTCGCTGGCCGCGCTCAGCGCCCTGGTGGCCAGCGGCGCCGTCCGCTGGTTGCCCGGCGCGGGCGACTTCCGCTGGCCCACCCTGCGCTGGCTCGCCGTCGGCTACATCGGGGACGCGATCGCCTACCAGCGGTCCAATGCGGCCGTCTACGGCGGCGTGCACGCCGTGCTGGCGCAGAGCCTGCGCGAGCTGGCCCGGGAGGCCGGGCCGGACGCGCGGCTCTGCGTCGTCGCGCACAGCCTCGGCACGGTGGTCGTGAGCAACTACTTCCACGACGTGCACGCCGGCGCCGGGCTGCCGGAGCAGGTCGCGGAGATCGTGGGGGACACCCCGCTGGAGCGGGGACGCACGCTGTCGCGCCTGCACACCCTCGGCAGCCCTCTGGCGCTGTTCACCCTGGGCCTCGACGAGCACCAGCTCGACACCCCGCTGCGCGTCCCGCACCCCGACGTCGAGCCCGACCTCGACGGCCGCGGCGGATGGACGAACCTCTACGACCCCGACGACGTCATCGCCACGCCCCTGGCCGGCCTGTCGCCGCACTACCGGGACGCGGTGGCCGACGAGCGCGTCGGCACACGGCCCTTCCCGTTCAACCTCAGCCCCCTGGCCCACACGCTCTACTGGAACGACCGCCATGTGATGCGCGGGATCGCCGAGACACTCGCGGGGGTGTGGGCGGCGTGAGAGGGACGGGACCGGGGGACGGGTCGGACGAGTCGCGCGCTATCGTGGTGAGGCGCCGATAGAGGTCCGAACGGATCAGCCCCCGTAGCCCAATTGGCAGCAGGCAATGGTCTCAAACACCATCCAGTGTGGGTTCGAATCCCACCGGGGGCACCATTCGTCCGGCAATTCTGTCGGGGTGTGGATGCAGTATTCGCGCCATGCACCCACGACAGTCGGTCGACGAGGCGCTGGCGATGGTGGCATCCGGGCTGACCACGCGAGAGGTCTCCGAAGTTCTCGGCGTTCCCGCGGGCACCATCAGGCATTGGCGGCAGGGGAACCGGCGCTTCGCGGACGCGGCTCCGACCTGTCCCCGATGCAGTGGGGCGCCGCTGTCCGCCGACTATCCCTATCTCCTCGGCGCCTATCTGGGGGACGGTCACATCACGATCGGGCGGCGTGGGGTGGCCTCCTTGTCGATCGCCTGTGGCGACGACTGGCCCGGCATCAAGGCTGATGTCGAGGCCGCGCTCGGTGCCGTCCTGGGGAACGGGGTGTGCCGGGTGGCCCGGACGGGCTGCACGGAGGTCAAGAGCTACTCGAAGCACTGGGTGTGCCTGTTCCCGCAGCACGGTCCGGGCCGCAAGCACGAACGGCCGATCGTGCTGGAGGAATGGCAGTCGACCGTCGTCGATGCGAACCCGGCCCGGTTCCTGCGCGGGCTGTTCCATTCCGACGGGTGCCGGATGACGAACTGGACCCGGCGCACGGTGGACGGGGTCGAGAAACGCTACGAGTATCCGCGCTGGTTCTTCTCGAACAAGTCGCTCGACATCCTCGACCTCTGCTCGGCCTCGCTCGACCGTCTCGGCGTGGCCCACCGCAGGCCACGATGGGACCTGATCTCGGTCGCCCGGCGCGAGGCGGTGGAGATCATGGATCGGGAGGTCGGGCCGAAGACCTGACCGATCGGTGGGGCCGCCCGACTTGAACGGCGGTTCAGGACGTGTTTCGGCACACGAAGTGCGGAAGTGAAGGGCATCGACGGGTGGGCGCCCGGTAACCTGGACGTTCGCCCCGCACACCCGTTCGACGAAGGAGACCCCGGTGGCCGAGGACGTTCCCGCAGACACACCGCAGGACGACGGCGACGGTCCGCGCCCGGGTTGGCGCGTCCTGGTGGTCGAGGACGAGGCGCTGATCCGGATGGATCTCGCCGAGATGCTCTCCGAGGAGGGCTACCAGGTCGCGGGCGAGGCCGGCGACGGGGAGGCCGCCGTCGCCCAGGCCCGTGAGCTCAAGCCGGACCTGATCATCATGGACGTCAAGATGCCCAAGAAGGACGGCATCGAGGCCGCGGCGGAGATCGTGGGGGAGCGCATCTCCCCGGTCGTCATGCTGACCGCGTTCAGCCAGCGCGACCTGATCGAGCGCGCCCGCGACGCCGGCGCCATGGCCTACCTGGTCAAGCCGTTCGCCCGGCACGAGTTGGTGCCCGCGATCGAGCTGGCCGTCTCCCGGTTCGCCGAGAAGCGCGCGCTCGAGGACGAGGTCGCGTCGCTCAACGAGCGCTTCGAGACCCGCAAGGTCGTCGACCGGGCCAAGGGCCTGCTGATGACCCACCAGAAGATGAGCGAGCCCGAGGCGTTCCGCTGGATCCAGCGCACCGCGATGGACCGTCGCACGACGATGAAGGCCGTCGCCGACGCCGTCATCGACGGGCTGGCGACCACCACGGCCGCCGCGAAGGCCTGACCCGGCCCGCGCGTCACCCGAACCCGCGCGCACGACCCGCGCACGGCAGGAGCCCCGATCCGACTGCGGACCGGGGCTCCTGTCGTGCTGCGGGAAGTCGTGCTGAGGAACGGGGAGTACCTAGGCGACGCCCAGGTAGGCCTCCTTGATGCTCGGGTCGGCCAGCAGCTCCTTGCCGGTGCCGCTCCGGGTGATTCGGCCGGTCTCGATGACGTAGGCCCGGTCGGCCCGCGAGAGTGCCTGCTGGGCGTTCTGCTCGACCAGCAGCACGGTGACGCCCTGCGTCTTGTTGATCTCGGTGATGATCCGGAAGATCTGCGCGATGAACTGCGGGGCGAGACCCATCGACGGTTCGTCGAGCAGGAGCAGCCGCGGCTTGGACATCAGCGCCCGCCCGATCGCCAGCATCTGCTGCTCGCCGCCGGACAGCGTGCCCCCGACCTGCGAGCGGCGCTCGGCCAGCCGCGGGAACAGCTCGAAGATCCGGTCCATCTCGGCCGGGAGCTCCTTGCGGTCCTTGCGGCTGTAGGCGCCCATGTCCAGGTTCTCCAGCACCGTCATGCCGGGGAAGATCCCGCGGCCCTCCGGTGCCTGGGAGATCCCGCGGACGACCCGCAGGTCGGCGCGCAGCGTGGAGATGTCGGTGCCGTCGAACGTGATCGACCCCGAGGAGATGGGCCGGACGCCGGAGATGGCGCGCATGGTGGTGGTCTTCCCGGCGCCGTTCGCGCCGATCAGGGTCACCACCTCACCCTCGTTGACGGTCAGGGAGATGCCGTCCAGGGCCTGGATGCGCCCGTAGTGGGCGCCGACCCCGTCCAGCTCAAGAAGCGTCGTCGTCATCGGGGACCCCCAGGTAGGCGGCAACCACGGCCGGGTTGTCGCGGATCTCCGCGGGCAGTCCCTCGGCGATCTTCTTGCCGAACTCCAGCACCACGATCCGGTCGGTCACGCCCATCACCAGCCGCATGTCGTGCTCGATCAGCAGGACGGTGTAGCCGTCGTCGCGGATCTTGCGGATCAACCCCATGAGGTTGTCCTTCTCGGCCGGGTTGAAGCCCGCGGCGGGCTCGTCCAGGCACAGCAGCTTCGGCTCGGTGGCCAGCGCGCGGGCGATCTCCAGACGGCGCTGGTAGCCGTAGGGGAGGTTGCGCGCCTTGTCCGCGGCCCGGTCGGCGATGCCGACGAACTCGAGCAGGGCCATCGCCCGTTCGATCGCCTGCTTCTCCTCCCGGGTGTGCCGCGGCACCCGGAACAGGGCGCCCATCACGGACGTCTTGTGCCGGGCGTCCGTGCCGACCACGACGTTCTCCAGCGCGGTCATCTCGGAGAAGAGCCGGATGTTCTGGAACGTCCGGGCGATGCCGAGCTGGGTGATCTGGAAACGCTGACGACGGCCCAGCGGCGCGCCCTCCAGCAGCACCCGGCCCGAGGTGGGCCGGTAGACGCCGGTGAGCGCGTTGAAGCACGTCGTCTTGCCGGCGCCGTTCGGCCCGATCAGGCCGAGGATCTCGCCGCGGCGGATGTCGAACGAGACGTCGTCGAGCGCGACCAGGCCGCCGAAGCGCATGGTCACGTTCTCCATCTGCAGCAGCGTGTCGCCGACCTCGACCGCGATCTCGCGGTCCGGGGCGACGACCTCGGCGACCTCGGCCTCGCGCTCGGCGCGCTGTTCCGGGGTCATCGCCTCCAGCTCGGCGACGATGCTGCCCTCGGGGGCGTGCGGCTCCTGCGGGGTGCTCATGCCTGGCCCCCTCGTTCGTTCGTCATCGGGTTGTCCGACGCCAGCTGCTCGGGTTTGCCGACCAGTCTCTTGTAGGCCTGCCGACCGTAGGCCAGCAGACGCTGCCGCGCCCCCAGGAGACCCTGCGGGCGGAACGCCATCAGCACGATCAGCGCCACACCGAAGATCAGGTACTTGTACCCGGCGAGCTCGACGAACCGGTTCGGGATGTAGGAGACGAGGAACGCCCCGACGATCACGCCGACCTTGTTGCCGGACCCGCCGAGCACGACCGCGGCCAGGAACAGCACCGACGTCGGCACGTCGAACTTCTGGTTGTTGACGAAGCCGACCTGCCCGGCGAACAGCGCCCCGGACAGACCGCCGATCGCGGCACCGATCACGAACGCCCACAGCTTGAACCGGACCGTCGGCACGCCCATGATCTGCGCGGCGTCCTCGTCCTCACGGATGGCGATCCAGGCCCGGCCGACGCGGCTGCGCTCGAGGTTGCCGACCAGCAGCAGGATCACGATCGTGATCGTCACGACCAGCCAGTACCAGGTGGTGCCGTTGGACGTGGTGAACAGCGGCTGGCCGTCGGCGGAGGTGCCCGGCGGACGACCGACGCCCTGGAAGCCGACCTGACCCTTGAGGGGGCCGACGATCGTGGCCAGCAGCCGGATGATCTCACCGAACCCGAGCGTGACGATCGCCAGGTAGTCCCCGCGTAGTCGTAGCGTCGGCCCGCCGAGCAGCAGCCCGGCCAGCATCGTCACGATCATCGCGATCGGCAGCGTCCACAGGTACGGGATCTTGGTGAGCATCGAGTCCGGGCTGGTCAGCAACGCCGCGACGTAGGCGCCGACGGCGAAGAAGCCGACGTAGCCCAGGTCCAGCAGCCCGGCCTGGCCGACGACCACGTTCAGCCCGATCGCCAGCAGCGCGAACCGCGCGGCGTCGAACAGCGCGATCGGGAAGTTCGTGCCCGGCTCGGTCGTCAGCAGCGGCGGGTTGAGCACCGGCAGCGCGTAGATCAGCACCACCAGCGGGATCAGCCAGAGCCACTGCTGGGCCCGGGGGAGACCGTTCCAGCGGTCCCGCAGACCGCCGAGCAGGCGCCGGTCGCCGCCCTTCGACGGAGTCCCGGCCGATGTCTCGGATGTCGTCGTCATACCCGCGCCTTCCCGAGGGACTCGCCGAGCAGGCCGGTCGGGCGCACCATCAGGATGCCCACGAGCACCACGAACGCCACGACGTCGGTCCACTGGGCGTTGCCGAACAGCGTCTGCCCGTAGTTGCCGAGCACGCCGAGCAGCAGGCCGCCGAGCAGCGCTCCCCGGATGTTGCCGATGCCGCCGAGGACGGCCGCGGCGAACGCCTTGATACCGAGGATGAACCCGCCGTTGTACTGGACCCCCGACGGCACCTTCATCACGTAGAACAGGGCCGCAGCGCCGGCGAGGAAGCCGCCGATGAGGAACGTCAGCACGATGACGCGCTCCCGGTTCACGCCCATCAGGGTCGCGGTGTCGGGGTCCTGGGCGACGGCCCGCAGGCCGCGTCCGAGCCGGGTCCGGTTCACGAACTGGTCGACGATCACCATCAGCACCAGAGCGGCCACGAAGATCACGACCTGCTGGTCGTAGATGATCGTGCCGAAGATGTCGAACATCGGCTGCGGCCGGAACATGATCAGTGCCGGTTCCGGGTTCGGCCCGCGCCAGGCGAAGATCGCGTACTGGATGGCGAACGAGGCGCCGATCGCGGTGATCAAAAAGGCAAGGCGTGGCGCCTTGCGCCGTCGCAGCGGCCGGTAGGCGACCCGTTCGAGCAGGACCGCTATCGCCCCGGCGGCCAGCATCGCCACCAGCATGGCGAGCACCAGGTCGCCGATCAGGGCGAACACGTTGAGGTTCGGGGCGGACGGGCCGAAGCCCAGCGCGGCGAGGGTGAAGAACAGGGCGTAGGCCCCGACGATGAACACCTCGGAGTGCGCGAAGTTGATCAGTTGGAGGACGCCGTAGACCATGGTGTAGCCCATGGCGATCAGCGCGTAGATGGCCCCGTAGGTCAGGCCGTCGAAGGTGTTGGACCAGAACTGGTCGACGAACGACGCGACGTCGAAGCTGATCCAGTCCGGACCCTGGGCGAGCACCTGGCCCTGGGCCAGCAGGTGGGTCACGAGCACGAGGGTTCCTCACGCGAGACGGGCATGCCCGCCCGGGACCGTCCTGGTCCCGGGCGGACATGCCCGTGGTCGACTACCGGATTAAGATCAGCCGATCTCGCCGATCGGGACGATCTGGCCGTTGTCCACCTTGTATCCGAAGACCTTGGTGGCGGCGAGCTCGCCCGTGGCGTCCCACTTGAACTCCTTGCTGTACCCGGCGCCGCTGTAGTTCTTGACGTAGTTCAGGACCGCGGCACGGTCCTTGGCACCGGAGTCGATCGCCTTGAGCAGGATCGTCGTGGAGTCGTAGCCCTCCAGCGAGTACGTGCCCGGGGCGGACCCGCCGCTCACGCCCTTGTACGCGTCGGCGAACTGGGGGACCAGCTCACCGGGCGTGCAGGGGCAGGTGAAGAACGCGTTGCTCGACGCGTCACCGGCGAGCTTGATGAACTCCGCGTCCTTGACGCCGTCCGGGCCGAGGAAGACGCCGGTGAAGCCACGGTTGGACAGCTGCTGGTCCAGCGGCGCGCCCTCGGCGTAGTAGCCGGCGTAGAACACGACCTGCGGCGCCGCCGCGACGACCTTCGACACGACCGCGGCGAAGTCCTTCTGGCCGGTGGTCACCTTGTCCTGGCAGCCCGCGGCCACCGGGCCGAGGGCGTCGTTGGTGGCCTTGGCCAGACCGGTGCCGTAGTCGGAGTCGTCCTGGATGACGCAGACCTTGGTGGCGCCGAGCTTGCCGGTCATGAACTTGGCCGCGGCCGGGCCCTGCACGTTGTCGTTGGCCAGGGCACGGAAGAACGTGGTCCAGCCGTTCTTGGTCAGCGCCGGGTTGGTGGCCGAGGGCGTCAGGTGCGCGAGACCCGCCTGCTGGAAGATCGCGCCGGTCGCCTTGGACTCACCGGAGAACGGCAGGCCGATCACGCCGAGGGTGTTCTGGTCGCTGGCGACCTGGGTGACGACACCCGGGGCCCGGTCCGGCGTGCCCTCGGTGTCGAGCTTCTTGAGCTGCACCTGGCAGTTCGCGTTGGCCTGGTTGTGCTGGTTGATCGCGAGCTGCACGCCGTTGACGATGTTGACGCCCAGCTGGGCGTTGCTGCCGGTCAGCGCACCGGCGTAGGTCAGCGTCGTGGTGGGGGCACAGGTGGCCTGGCCGTTACCGGCCGGGTTGGCCGCGTTGGCCGGGACCGGCAGCGTCGTGACCGCCGGGATGTCGGGCCGGTTACCCCCGCCGCCGCCCTGGGGCGCGGACTCCTGGTTGGCCGCACACCCGGCGAGGGCGAGGGTCAGCGCGACCCCTCCCGCCAGTACGGCCGCACGCCTGCTTCTGAGCAACGAGACCTCCATAGAGCGTGACCGGTCCCCCCGAGGAGCCTGGTCAACCCGGTCCGCGCCCGGAACGGGCCACGGAGTTCTGGCGGAAACTAGCCCGGCCCGACGGCCGACGACAGTTCCCCGAATGTTCTTGTTTCCGGATCGTGACGCAGTGACGGATGTGTGTCAGACGGGTCGCTGACGGTGCTATCTCGCTGTCCCGCAGCGGTTCGTTACAGATCGGGGAACGATTCCTCGGTGGACGGAAAAATCGCGTCAGCCGACCTGCGGTCGATTGTCCCGGTGCAGGCAGGTCAGCTTCGCGGTACAGACCCGGCGGCCCTCGTCGTCGACGATCACGATCTCGCTCGTGCTGGTGGATCTCCCGACGTGGATCGGCCGGGCGGTGCCGGTGACCCACCCCTGCGTCGCCGAACGGTGGTGGGTACAGGCGAGCTCCAGCCCGACCGGGAACCGCTCGGGCATCGCGTGCAGCGCGGAGAGGGTGGAGCCCAGGGTCTCGGCCAGCACGGCACTGGCCCCGCCGTGCAGCAGGCCGTAGGGCTGGCGGTTGCCGGCGACCGGCATCCGTCCGACCACCTCGTCGAGGGTGAGCGTCACGAGCTCGACCCCCATCCGGGCGGCGAGCTGCTCGGAGCTCGTGTCGGGGGCCATCTCGGGCAGCTGCGAGGGATCGATCGGCACCGGCGAACCCTAGCCGCGTTCACGCCCGCCCGTGCCGGATCACGTCCAGTCCACGCCGGTGGGCCGGGCCAGGGCCTCGACCGCGCGGCGGGTGGCGGCCGGCAGCCTGTCGAGCAGCCGCACCCGGATGAGGTCGCCGTCGCGGTCCCAGACGCCGGCGACCCGACCGTCGACGACGAGCACCGGGGAGATCCAGCCGGCCGTGCGGGAGACGTCCTTCTCGTGCCCGTCCGGGACCGCGCGCCGCCGGTGGCTCAGCGGGGCGATCACCCACGGGTCGAAGCCGGGCAGCAGGAACGGCCCGTCTCCGGGGTGGGTGCCACCGTCCGGGACGGCGGCCAGCTCCTCGGCGTCGGAGCGGGCGACGAGGTAGCCGGACTCGCCGTCGATCTCCACCTCGGTCAGGTCGTCGGCGCAGGAGCGGGCCCATCGGCGGGCCGGGGCGGGCTGCTCGCCCCACCAGCGGGCGACGTCGGCGGTGGTCGCGGGGCCGTTGACGGACAGGAACCGCAGCAGGACCTCCCGGTTCGCCGTCCCGGCGTCGAGCCCGGTGACCGTGCGCCCGAGCCAGGCCGCGGGGGAGACGAACGTGCTCGTCTGGCCGTCGGCGGGCCCGGAGCAGAGCAGCCCCCGTGCGGCGGCGGGTTTGAGGAGCGCACCCCAGCCGGTGGCCAGCGGCCCGGCGAGGTCGGTGCGGCCGAGCCGGGCCTGGACCGCCGCGGCGAGCTCGGTGCGCGACATCGGCGTCGCCCCGAGGACCTCGCCGACGGCGTCGGTGATCGCGTGCAGGTCCTGCCCGGTGACACCGTGCTCGCGCTCCCAGGACGGCGGGAACCGGCGCCGGGACTCGCGGTCGGTCAGGGCGCCGGTCCAGAGCTCCAGCTCGTCGGCGGGCAGCAGGTGCAGGGTGCCGCGCATCGCCCAGGTCCGGACGAGGGTGCGGTCGGTCCACGTCGCGGTGTCCGGGTCCGCGGCCCCGCGCACCTGCGCGATCCCGGCGCCGCAGGAGGTGACCTGGGCGTGGATGCCGCACAGCCGTCGTGCCACCGCGACCGGGTCAGGCTCACGGGCGGTCAGCAGCTGGCGTCCGGCCCGCCACCGCGTCACCTGACGCCACGTCACCCGCACGCGGACCATCCCACCACCGCGGTCGCCGCCGGTCGCGGCCGCTCGCTCGACCGGGCGAATCCTTCGCATTGCTCACGGAACCGGACGGGTATAGCGTTGCGACACGAAACCGTCATTTCGGGACGTCGAAGGGGTCGTCGTGGGTGGGATCGAACGCCGCGCGGTGCTGCGCGGGATGGCCGGGATCGGGCTCGGGGGAGTCGCGGCGATGGCGACGGCGGGGTGCTCCACGCCGGCGTCCGGATCTGCGGGGGCGGGGGCGTCCGCGGCCCCGGCGACGCTCCCGGCGGCGGCTCCCGCGGCCGCGCCGGCGGCCCCGCCGTCCGCGGAGCAGGCCCTCGCCCTGCTGCAGGAGGGCAACCGCCGGTGGCGCGAGGTCCACCCCGACCACCCGCACGAGGGTGTCGAGGTCCGCACCCGGCTGGTGTCGGCGCAGCACCCGATCGCCACGGTGCTGTCCTGTGTGGACTCCCGGGTGCCGCCGGAGCTCGTGTTCGACCAGGGTCTCGGCGACCTGCTCACGGTCCGCACCGCGGGCCAGGTGCTCGACGACGCGGTGCTGGGCAGCGTGGCGTTCGGGCTGCTGGAGCTGAAGATCCCGCTCGTGGTGGTCCTCGGCCACGAGTCCTGCGGCGCGGTGTCCGCGGCGCTCGACGCGACGGCGAAGGGGGAGGCGGCGCCGGGGCACCTGTCGACGCTGGTCGAGGCGATCGCGCCGTCGATCCCGGCGCAGGGCGACCGGACGGCACGGATCGCGGGCGGGGTGGACGCGAACGTGCGCCGCGTCGTCGCCGGCCTGAAGGCCGACGCCGACCTGGCCGGGGCGGTCGCGCGCGGGGAGCTCACCGTCGTCGGGGCGCGCTACGACCTGCACACCGCCGAGGTCGTGCTGCTCTGAGCCGGGGGCGGTCTCAGGCGGGCCGGCGGGTCACGAAGATCGCGGTGCCGGGGAACAGCGCGCCGCGCAACGGCGACCACTGGCCCCAGACGCGCTCCCGGCCCTCCGGCCACTCCGGCTCGACCAGGTCCTCGAGCACCAGCCCGGCCGCGACGACGTCGCGGATCCGGTCGCCGAGCGTGCGGTGGTGCTCGACGTAGGTCGCGGCGCCGTCGGCGTCGACCTCCAGGTACGGGGTGCGGTCGAAGTAGGACTGGGTGACGGTCAGGCCGTCCGGGCCCGGGTCGTCCGGGAAGGCCCAGCGGATCGGGTGGTTCACCGCGAACACCCAGCGGCCGCCGGGGCGCAGGACCCGGGCCACCTCGCGCATGACCCGCCCGGGGTCGGCCACGAACGGCACCGCGCCGAACGCCGAGCAGGCGATGTCGAACACGGCGTCGCCGAACGGCAGGCGCTCGGCGCCGGCCTGTACGAGCGGCACCCGGATGCCGGTGCGCCCACCGAGCTCCGCGGCGTGGGCCAGCATCCCCGCGGAGAGGTCGAGGGCGACCGGCCGGGCACCCTGCGCGGCCAGCCACCGGCTGCACGGCGCGGACCCGGCCCCGACCTCGAGCACGCGGGCGCCGGTGACGTCGCCGAGCAGTCCGGCGTCGCCCTCGTGCAGGCCCTCCGGGCACCACACGAACTCGGCGTCGCCGATGTCGGCGCCGTGTTCGGCCAGGTAGTCCCGGGCGTCGGCGTCCCACCAGCGGCGGCTGGCGTGCTCGGACTCCGCGGACCCGACGGACCGGCGCGCCAGCCCGGTCGTCCCGACGATCTTCTCCGCACTCATATGGGTCTGAATCGTCGCAGCTCGCAACGGGGGGACCCGCATTGCCCCGCGCATCCGGCCCCGCGTAGCATGAAATCCGCATCGTGGTCAACGCGGCCGGATGTCCGCGGACCGTCTCTTCGGGCCCCGCAGACGGACGTCCACCGACCCGTTTCACCGATCACGGGAATCGACGCCAGAGGGTGACTGTTACAACGTCACAGCTACACACAACTGCCGAGCGCAGTGACCCATCCGGTCGAGCCGACCGGTCCGCCTATGTCCAGAAAACCACCGGAGCACCCCACTACATGTCCACCGACACCACCGCCGCCCCGACCACGCCTCAGGTCGCCGTCAACGACATCGGGTCGGAGGAGGACTTCCTCGCCGCCATCGACCTGACGATCAAGTACTTCAACGATGGCGACATCGTCGAAGGCACGATCGTCAAGGTCGACCGGGACGAGGTCCTGCTCGACATCGGCTACAAGACCGAAGGCGTCATCCCCTCGCGGGAGCTGTCGATCAAGCACGACGTCGACCCCGCCGAGGTCGTCGAGGTCGGCGAGTTCGTCGAGGCCCTCGTTCTCCAGAAGGAGGACAAGGAAGGCCGTCTGATCCTGTCCAAGAAGCGCGCGCAGTACGAGCGCGCCTGGGGCACGATCGAGGCGCTCAAGGAGTCCGACGAGCCGGTCGAGGGCACCGTCATCGAGGTCGTCAAGGGTGGTCTCATCCTGGACATCGGCCTCCGCGGCTTCCTCCCGGCCTCGCTGGTCGAGATGCGCCGCGTGCGCGACCTGCAGCCCTACGTCGGTCGCAAGATCGAGGCCAAGATCATCGAGCTGGACAAGAACCGCAACAACGTGGTCCTGTCCCGCCGGGCCTGGCTCGAGCAGACCCAGTCCGAGGTGCGCAGCGAGTTCCTCAACCAGCTGCAGCGCGGACAGGTCCGCAAGGGCGTCGTCTCCTCGGTGGTCAACTTCGGTGCGTTCGTCGACCTGGGCGGTGTCGACGGCCTGGTGCACGTCTCCGAGCTGTCCTGGAAGCACATCGACCACCCCTCCGAGGTCGTCGAGGTCGGCCAGGAGGTCACCGTCGAGGTGCTCGACGTGGACCTGGACCGCGAGCGCGTCTCCCTGTCGCTGAAGGCGACGCAGGAGGACCCGTGGCGCCTCTACGCCCGGACCCACGCGATCGGCCAGATCGTGCCGGGCAAGGTCACCAAGCTCGTCCCGTTCGGTGCGTTCGTGCGCGTCGAGGAGGGCATCGAGGGCCTAGTGCACATCTCCGAGCTGGCCGAGCGCCACGTCGAGGTGCCGGAGCAGGTCGTGCAGGTGGGCGACGACGCGATGGTCAAGGTCATCGACATCGACCTGGACCGCCGCCGGATCTCGCTGTCCCTCAAGCAGGCCAACGAGGGCATGACGACCGAGACCGAGTTCGACCCGACCCGGTACGGCATGGCCGCCGAGTACGACGACCAGGGGAACTACATCTACCCCGAGGGCTTCGACGTCGACTCCGGCGACTGGAAGGAAGGCTACGAGGAGGCTCGGGCCGCCTGGGAGAAGCAGTACGCCGAGGCCCACGAGCGCTACGAGCAGCACATGGCGCAGATCCGCAAGGCCGCCGAGGCCGAGGCGGAGGCCGGCGACGAGGTCGCCACGGCGAACTACTCCTCCGGGGGCGACAGCCCGGCCGGTGGCAGCACCGGTGGCGGCGACGCCCCGGCGCAGGCCGAGAGCGGTGGCTCGCTGGCCAGCGACGAGCAGCTGGCCGCGCTGCGGGAGAAGCTCTCCGGCGGTGCGTGACCGCGCCCGGCCCTGAGCCGGACGCACGGAATCGGGGAGGCCCCGGCGACCACGGTCGCCGGGGCCTCTCCCGTTCCCGCAGGACTTCCCGAGCACCCCGTGCCAACGGTCGTCGGCGTGTCCGGGCCGCCGCGCCGCCCGCACATCACAGTTGGGACGCGGTCTGTGACGATCCGGTGCCGCCACGTGATTCGATCTTCGGCTGCGTCCATCATTGACACATGGGCGGTCGCCACACCCGCCGGAGGTTCTCCCGGTCATCCTTGAGTCTGTCGTTCGCGGTCGTCACGGCCACCGCACTGACGGGCTGTTCCGTCGCGTCCGGGGATCCCAACATCCCGGTCCCCACCTTCCCGGTCGCATCCGCGGGGCAGGCCGCCCCCGGTTCCGAGCCGATCAAGATCGCCATACCCGACGACTGCACGAAGCTGATGTCCACCGACATCGCCGGTGCCCTGTTCGGCCAGCCCCTGGGCTCGGTCGCCGCGCAGACCGTGCGCGGGGTGCCGGAGCCCTCCGTCGGGCGGACCGAGCGCGTCGCGTGCACCTACCGGGCCAACGGCCAGGAGGCGACGACGAACGCCGCCAAGGGCCCGGTCCTCTACCAGCTCAACATCGGCCGCTACGGCGACGCCGCGGGCGCCAAGCGCCAGTGGCAGCTCAACGGCAACGCCGAGCGTGCCGACGCGGTCTCGTCGAAGGACCTGACGATCGCCGACGCGCCCGCGGTGCTGATCGAGCGTGCCGACGAGTCGACGCTGGCCGTGGTCTACGGGGTGGACACGCTCACGTTCGTCCTGCCGGTCTCGGCGCCGGGGCAGAACCGGTCCGCGGCCGAGACGCTGCCGGACCTGGCCAAGCGGATCCTCCCGGCGCTCGCACCGACCCAGCCCGCCGGCAGCCGCCCGGCGCCCGCTCCCGCGACGCCGACCCCCGCCGCGGAGGCCGGGCGTCCGTCCGCGGCCGCGGCACCCGGGCCGGCCTGAGCCACCCGTCCGGGGTGGAGGCACGGCCCCGGGCGGACGCGACCGGGTGGGTACGGTGATCCGGTGCTGCGCGTAGGGCTGACCGGTGGGATCGGGGCGGGCAAGTCGACGGTGGCCCGTCGCCTCGTCGAGCGGGGAGCGGTGCTCGTCGACTCGGACGTGATCGCCCGGGAGGTCGTCGCCGCCGGGTCGGACGGCCTGGCGGCGATCGCCGAGGCGTTCGGGCCGGAGGTGGTCGGCGCCGACGGCGAGATGGACCGGCCGGCCGTCGCGTCGATCGTGTTCGGCGACCCCGCGGCCCGGGCCCGCCTGGACGCGATCGTGCACCCGCGGGTCCGGGAACGCTCCGACGAGCTGATCGCGGCCGCGGACCGCGACGCGATCGTCGTGCAGGACGTCCCGCTGCTCGTGGAGGGCGGGATGGCCGCGGCGTTCCCGCTGGTCGTCGTCGTCGGCCTGGACGCCGAGGAGCGGGTGCGCCGCCTGGTCGGCGCCCGCGGCATGGCCGAGGCCGACGCCCGGGCCCGGATCGGCGCACAGGCCGACGACGCCCAGCGCCGCGCCGCCGCCGACGTCTGGCTCGACAACTCCGGTTCCGGGGCCGACACCCGCCGGCAGGTCGACGCGCTGTGGGACGAGCGGTTGGTGCCGTTCGAGGAGAACCTGCGGGCCGGGCGGCCCGTCCGCAGCGGCCCCGCCGAGCTGGTGGACCCGGACCCGACATGGCCGGACCAGGCACGCCGGCTCGCCGAGCGCGTCGCGGCCGCCGCGGGGGAGCGTGGACGTGGCGTGTCCCACATCGGGTCCACGGCCGTCCCCGGTCTCGTGGCCAAGGACGTGATCGACCTGCAGCTGGCCGTGGACTCCCTCGACGACGCCGACGCGCTCGCGGGTGCTCTGGCCGCGGCGGGGTTCCCGGCCCGGCCGGAGATCACCGCGGACAACCCGAAGGATGCGGAGCCGGACCCGGCCCGGTGGGGCAAGCGCTACCACGCCTCGGCCGACCCCGGACGGCCCGTCCACCTGCACCTCCGGGTACACGGGTCACCCGGTTGGACGTATGCACTGCGGATGCGGGACTGGCTGCGCGCCGACCCCGGTGCCCGGGCGGAGTACGAGGCGCTCAAGCGCGAGGCGGCGGCCCTGTTCGGTGCTGATCCGGATGCCGCGCGCTATGCCGCGCACAAGGAGCCGTGGTTCGACGCGGCCGACACGCGGGCCCGTACCTGGGCATCCTCCGGAGCGTGGTCGGCGACCTGATCATTCGGGCGAACCTGTAACGGGCCCCGCTCGTTGGTCGAAAGGCGGAGTGAGGGCGCCGATGCCCGCATTCCGCCGTTTCCGGCGGCGATGCGGTTCCGGCGCCGCGGGTCGTGACGAGGAGAGGACGCGGGTTGAGCACGGTGGCAGAGCGTTACGGGCGGGGCGACGACGCCGATCCCGATCGCGACGCCGTCCACGCCTACCCCGACGGGCCCGCCGTCGACCCGTACACCGGGGCCCCGTACGCGGTCGACCCCTACACCGGTGCCGCCGCCCCGGACCTCGTCGACGACCCGGACCCGATCAGCGGTGCCGTGGTCGCCCAGCACCGCACGCTCCCGCACGGTGAGCTGCGGGCCGACTTCGGTGCCCACCTCGAGACGCACTACCCGCGCCTGGTCGCGCAGCTCTACGCGATCACGCTGCACCCCGGCGACGCCCACGAGGCCGTGCAGGACGCCTACTCCCGCGCCTGGCGCCGCTGGTCCGAGCTGCGCGACACCGAGGACCCGGTCGGCTGGGTCCGCCGGGTCGCGATCCGGACGTCGACGCGCGGGTGGCGGCAGGGGATGGCCCGCATCGGGCTGCGCCGTGGCGTCCGGCCCGCCGACGACTCCGTCGAACCGCGCACGGCCGCCCTCCTCGACGCGCTGGCTCGGCTCTCGGTCGCCGACCGGCGGTCGATCGTGCTGCGCCACATGGCCGGCCTGGAGATCGACGAGATCGCGATGCTGGAGAAGGCGTCGGAGAAGTCGGTGCGCGAGCGTCTGCGGCGCGGCCGGAACGTCGTCACCGAGGGACTGGCCGACGTGCTCGGCGAGGTCGTCGGTGCGCCACCCGATCCCGCTCCGGGCGAGGAACGGGTACCGCAGCAGTGGGACGGCCGGCACGGCACCGACGATCTTCCGGGGGGACGATCATGAGTGAGCACCGCTACGTCGACCAGGAGTTCCGCCGGCTCGACGACGCGCTGTCGGTGGCGGTGCCGCTCCCGCAGGTCGACGACGTGATCGCCCGTGCCCCGAGCGTGCGCCGGGCCAGCTCCGCCGCGGCCGCCGCCGTGCTCACCGTGGGTGCGCTGGGCGGCATCACCGCCGTCGCGACCGCCGCGGCCCCGATCGGGTCGCCGGTCGCGCCCCCGTCGGCGATCGCGTCCCCCGGCTTCTCCGGCCAGCTCCCGAGCCGTGCCGCCCCCCAGGTGCCCGCGAACCCGGCCCTGCCCCCGGCGTTCGACCCGTCGACCGCGAGCGCACTGGCCGGCGCATCGTCCGACGTCCCGCAGAACGCGTCAGGCGGCGGCGTCGTGGCCCCGGCGCCCGTCGCCGCGCCCGCACCCGGCGCGGCCCCCGTCGTGCCCGCCCCGGCCCCCGCGCCCGCTCCGGTGGTGCCGCCCGCACCCGGCCCGGCCCCCGGTGGCGGCGGTCCGGAGGGCGACCCGGACCCGACGACGCCGAAGCCGCCGCCGACGACCCCTCCGACGTCCAGCACGCCGAAGCCGACCACGCCCCCGACGACCCCGCCGACGACGACGAAGCCCCCGGAGGGCACCCCCGACCCGACGACGCCGCCGACCACGACGACGAGCTCGGCCGCGCCGACCTCGACGACGGACGGTTCGGCCACGTCGTCGAGCTCCGAGATCTCGACGTCGGCGGTCGGATCGGGCAAGGGCGGGTCCGGGGCGGTCTGACCCCGCCCGGCGCTCAGGCGTCGCGCACCGGCTCCGCCCGCGGCCCGAGCAGGATGCCCTGCCCCGCCAGCCAGGCCTCCACGTCGTAGGTGTGGCGCGCCAGCGCGTCCAGGACGGCGTGCGAGCGCGCCAGCGCGTACTCGGCCAGCCGCGGCTCCAGCAGCCCTTGCGCCACCGCGGCGACGTACTCGTCGACGTCGAGCAGCTCCACCTCCCGCCCGGTGCGCACCACGAGGTCCAGGTACAGGTCGGTCATCCGCAGCACCCGGCCGTCGTCCCCGTCGCGGACGATCTCGGCGATGTCGACGTAGAAGTCCTGGTCGCGCTCGTGTCCGGGATTCCAGCGCCAGTCGGTGAGACAGATGCCCAGCTCCGGCAGCACCCAGGTCTCCATCCACCACGCGTTCGGCCGGCCGACGATCGGGCGGCTGAGATAGAGGCCCCAGTCGTGCTCCCGGAACGTGTCGATCACGCGCGGGTTGCCCTTGGTGTCGACGTTGGTCCCGGACACCGGGTCGAAGCTCTGGATCTTCGGAGGGTGCACCGCGGTGATCCTTCCACCGGATCCGGCCCCCGTGAGCCCTCCGCGCACCAAAACTGTCGGGGGTTGCTCGTACCCTGGGTTCCGTGGCATTCGCGACTGAGGTCCCCGGTAGTGCAGCAGACGTGCACGAGCAGGCTGAGGTTCAGCCGCACCCGAACGCGGGCGAGACGCCGACGGACACCCCGCTGGCGCACTCGGTGCACCGCCCGGTGGGCGACATCGAGCGCACGGGCAAGCGGTTCGAGGTGGTCAGCGAGCACGTCCCGGCCGGTGACCAGCCGACGGCCATCGCCGACCTCGACCGCAGGCTGCGCGAGGGCGAGGAGGACATCGTCCTCATGGGCGCCACCGGTACCGGCAAGTCGGCCACCACGGCCTGGCTGATCGAGCAGCAGCAGCGCCCGACGCTGGTGATGGCGCCGAACAAGACCCTCGCCGCGCAGCTGGCCAACGAGCTCCGCGAGATGCTGCCGAACAACGCCGTCGAGTACTTCGTCTCGTACTACGACTACTACCAGCCCGAGGCCTACATCGCGCAGACCGACACCTACATCGAGAAGGACTCCTCGGTCAACGACGACGTGGAGCGGCTGCGCCACTCGGCGACGATGAACCTGCTCTCGCGGCGCGACGTCGTGGTGGTCGCGTCGGTGTCGTGCATCTACGGCCTGGGCACGCCGCAGTCCTACCTCGACCGGTCGGTGCAGCTCGCCGTCGGCGAGGAGGTGGAGCGCGACAAGCTGCTCCGGGCCCTGGTCGACATCCAGTACACGCGCAACGACGTCGCGTTCGCCCGCGGCACGTTCCGGGTCCGCGGGGACACCGTGGAGATCATCCCGGCCTACGAGGAGCTGGCGATCCGCATCGAGTTCTTCGGGGACGAGATCGAGTCGCTCTACTACCTGCACCCGCTCACCGGCGACACGATCAAGCAGGTCGACGAGCTGCGCATCTTCCCGGCCACGCACTACGTGGCCGGTCCGGACCGGATGGAGCGTGCGGTCCGCGACATCGAGGCCGAGCTGGAGGCCCGCCTGGCCGAGCTGGACAACCAGGGCAAGATGCTCGAGGCCCAGCGGCTGCGCATGCGCACCCAGTACGACCTGGAGATGATCCGCCAGGTCGGGTTCTGCTCGGGCATCGAGAACTACTCGCGCCACATCGACGGCCGCGGCGCCGGCACCGCGCCCGCCACGCTGATCGACTACTTCCCGGACGACTTCCTGCTGGTGATCGACGAGTCGCACGTGACGGTGCCGCAGATCGGCGGCATGTACGAGGGCGACATGTCCCGTAAGCGCAACCTCGTCGAGTACGGGTTCCGCCTGCCCTCGGCCACCGACAACCGGCCGCTGACCTGGGAGGAGTTCGCCGACCGGATCGGCCAGACCGTCTACCTCTCGGCGACCCCGGGGCCGTACGAGATGCAGCGCACGGGCGGCGAGTTCGTCGAGCAGGTGATCCGGCCGACCGGTCTGGTGGACCCGGAGGTCGTGGTCAAGCCGACCAAGGGCCAGATCGACGACCTGGTGCACGAGATCCGCGCCCGCAGCGAGCGCGACGAGCGGGTCCTGGTCACCACGCTGACCAAGAAGATGGCCGAGGACCTCACCGACTACCTGCTCGAGCTGGGGATCCGGGTCCGCTACCTGCACTCGGAGGTGGACACCCTGCGCCGGGTGGAGCTGCTGCGCCAGCTGCGTTCCGGCGAGTACGACGTGCTGGTCGGCATCAACCTCCTCCGGGAGGGCCTCGACCTCCCCGAGGTGTCGCTCGTGGCGATCCTCGACGCGGACAAGGAGGGCTTCCTGCGTTCGGGCACGTCGCTGATCCAGACGATCGGGCGTGCGGCGCGCAACGTGTCCGGCCAGGTGCACATGTACGCGGACAAGATCACCGACTCGATGCGGTACGCGATCGACGAGACCGACCGCCGTCGTGCCAAGCAGGTCGCCTACAACACCGAGCGCGGGCTGGACCCGCAGCCGCTGCGCAAGAAGATCGCCGACATCCTCGACCAGGTGTACCGGGAGGCCGAGGACACCGAGGAGGCCGTCCCGGTCGGCGGGTCCGGGCGCAACGCCTCGCGCGGCAAGCGCGCGGCGGGGGAGGCCGGGCGGACCAGCTCCGGCGTCGTCGCCGGCAAGGACACGACGGGCATGCCGCGGGCGGAGCTGGCCGACCTGATCCAGCAGATGAACGACCAGATGCTCGCCGCGGCGCGCGACCTGCAGTTCGAGCTCGCGGGCCGGCTGCGCGACGAGATCGCGGACCTGAAGAAGGAGCTGCGGGGGATGGACGCGGCCGGGGTCAAGTAGCTCCGCCGGCCGCCGGGCGGTCCGGCCGCGGGGACCTGCACCGGTACGGCGCAACGGGAGCGGTGCGCCGGGTCGGGGGCCAGGGCCGTGGTCCGGACCCGCGACCGCCCGGATACCGTGGGTCGGCACTGCTGTCGGTGGGCAGAGCCGTCGATGAGCCCGGAGGAGCAGCGTGACCGTCATCCGCACCACGTCCGACGTGGACGTGTTCGTCCGGAGGCTGCGCGCGCTCCTGACCGGTAACCGCGCCGTGTTCCTCGTGGCGGTGCCGCTGCTGATCGCGGCGTTGATCTGGTCCTGGACCCGGTTGCACGGCTACTCGCTGGACCTCGACGTCTACCGCATCGGGGTGCAGACCTGGCTGGCCGGCGGCGACATGTACGGGACGCTGCCGCAGCCCGTCTTCGGTCCGGTGCTGCCGTTCATCTACCCGGTGTTCGCGGCGATCGTGCTGGTCCCGCTGAGCGTGATCCCGCTCGGCGTCGCCGTGTTCGTGATGTTCGCGTTGTCCGTGCTGGCCCTGACAGCCGCGATCTACGTGACGGTGCGGGTCGTCTGGCCGGCCGGTGGCCGCAGCGGTGCGGTGCCGCTCTCGATGCTGGTCCTGGCCGCGGCCCTGCTGATCGAGCCGGTCGCCCAGACGCTGGCGTTCGGGCAGATCAACCTCGTCCTCATGGTGATGGTGCTCGTCGACTGCCTCGCCCCGCGCACGCGTCTGCCGCGCGGCGTGCTGATCGGCCTGGCGGCGGCGATCAAGCTGACCCCGGGCGGGTTCGTCCTGTTCTTCCTGCTCCGTCGCGACTTCCGCTCGGCGGTCGTCGCCGCGGTGACCGGGATCGTCGCGACCGGCGTCGGGTTCGCCGTGGACCCGGACGCGTCCGCCCGGTACTGGTTCGGCGGCCCGGCCGCCGGCGTCAGCGGCTCGACGTTCTTCTCCAACGAGACCATCCAGGCGGTGCTGGCCCGCCAGGACCTGACCGGCCTGCCGTTCACCGTGCTGTGGCTGGTCATCGTGGCGATCCTGCTGGTCCTGGCCTACCCGGTGATCCGCCGGGCCGAGCCGGCCACCGCCCTCGCCGCGACGGCCGCGGTCATCCTGATGGCCTCGCCCACCTCGTGGTCGCACCACTGGGTGTGGGTGGTACCCGCACTGATCGCGGTCGGCGCGCACGCCGTGCGGTACCGGTCCGTGGCCTGGGCCGCGGTCGGGGTGGTGACGGCGGCGATGTTCTACGTCGCCCCGTTCCGCTGGATGCCCAACGTCTGGGGCATGCAGATGCGCTGGAGCCTCTGGGAGCAGACCCTGGGCGCGAGCTACGTGATCGTCGCGGTCATCACGCTGGCCCTGGGCTGGTGGTACTACCAGTGCGGGCCCGGTGCGGCCGGAGCGGTTCGGCACGACGTGCGCACGACGGCCGTCGGCTGACCTGCCCCGGGTCCGCACCGCCCGTCCGTGATCCGGTCGCCCGACGTATGGCGCGGCCCACAGGCCCCGGCATAACCTGAAGCCCGACCGGCGCGGGGAGGTGCAGGTGGACAACGGCGTCTGTGCGGTCCGGCCGGGTACCGACCTGGGCCGGCACGCCCGCATGCTCGCCAAGGTGCACGACGCCCTGCTCGCCGGTGACCGTCCCCCGGCCGACCCCCGGGGTCTCGTCGCCCGCTCCTGGACCCGGGTCCGCGCCCAGGGCGTGAACCCCGACCTGGGCGATCCGCCGGGCCCGGTCGGGACCGACGAGGTCGAGCGGCGCCGCACCCGGTCGCCGCTGGCCATGGTGCTGCCGGAGCTGCGGGCGGCACTGACCTCGGTCGCCGAGGACGCCCGGCACGTGATGGTCGTGACCGACGCCGACGGTGTCCTGCTCTGGCGCGAGGGTTCGACCTCGGTCCGCCGCCGGGCGGACTCGCTCGGCTTCACCGAGGGCGCGAACTGGTCCGAGGCCAGCGTCGGGACGAACGCGATCGGCACCGCGCTCGCCGAGGACGGTCCGGTGCAGATCTTCTCCGCCGAGCACTTCGTGCGCAGCCACCACGTCTGGACCTGCACCGCCGCGCCGGTGCACGACCCGCGCAGCGGCGAGATGCTCGGTGTCGTCGACGTCAGCGGGCCGGCCGAGACGATCCACCCCACCACCGTCGCGCTCGTCGACACCGCCGTCCGGCTGGCCGAGGCCGGCCTGTGGCGCCGGCACGAGGGCAAGCTCGACGCCCTGCGCACGGTCGGTGCGCCGATGCTGGCCGCGGTGAACGGGCCGGGCCTCGTCGTCGACGACCACGGCTGGGTCGCCGCCGTGAGCGGCATGCCCGGCATCGAGCGCGTCGGCGTGCCCGCCGCGGAGCGCCCGCTGGCCGTGCACGGGGTCGGGGTGTGCCTGCCCGAGGCCGTGCCCGGGGGCTGGCTGCTGCGACCCGCCGGCACCGGTGAGCTCCGGATGCAGCTGGTGCTGGAGCTCGACGCCCGTCCGCCCCGGGCCGTCGTGCAGGGCACGAACCGCTGGGTGCACCCGCTCTCCACCCGGCACGCCGAGGTCCTCGCGCTCCTGGCCCGCGCGGGCGCGACAGGCCTGGACGCGGCGTCGCTGAGCGAGGCGCTCTACGGCGACCGCGCGCACCTGGTCACCGTCCGCGCCGAGGTGTCGCGTCTGCGGCGCACCCTGGGCGGTCTGGTGCTGGCCCGGCCGTACCGGATCGCCCCGGACGTCGAGGTGTCCGCGCCCGGCCTGGCCACCAGCCGGGTCGTGCGGGAGTCCACCGCCCCGGGAGTGCGCAGGCTGCTACCGGCCTGAGGTCCGCCCCCGGAGTGACCCCGAGTCATCGGGAGTCACGATCCGGTCGTCGGTCCGACCATCACGTGACGCTCGACGGTGTACCGGCGGTAGGAGGCGATCGAGCGTCACCTTCTGGCGTCTTTGCTCGCCATGACGTGACGCTCGGAGCGTGCCGTGACGGTCGGCCGACCCGCCCGGCCGACCCCGAGGAGTCGAACCGGGCCGTGCGTCGTCAGCTGGTGATGTCCTTGGTGGTGAAGCGCCAGGCCGCGGCGGTGGTGAACACGACGGCGTAGACGACGGCGGAGAAGGCGCCCCGGGTCATGTCGCCCCAGTCGATGTCCTGCGACAGCAGGGCGGACCAGGCGTCGGCGTAGTGGGTGGGCAGGAAGTCGCGCAGGTCGCCCAGGGCGGTGATCTGCTCCAGGATCTGGGAGAGGATCGACGCCATCACCGCGCCGCCGACGGCGCCGAGCGGGGCGTCGGTGCTCACCGAGAGCAGCAGCGCCAGGCCGGCGACCCAGCTCAGCTGCACGGCGATGTAGAGCGCGCCGAGCAGGACACGGCCGGACGCGGTCCAGAACGGCAGCGACTCGCCGACCGGGGAGACCAGGTCACCCGCGCCGTAGGCCAGCGACCCGACGAGCAGCGACATCAGCGGGAGCAGAGCCAGCGCGCCCACCGACAGCAGGGCCGCGACCACCGCCTTCTGGCGCAGCAGCCGGGCCCGCGGGACCGGGACGGCGAGCAGGTAGCGCAGCGACGACCAGGACGCCTCCGAGGCGACGGTGTCGCCGAAGAACAGCGCCACGAGCACCACCAGCAGGAAGCTGGCCGAGGCGAACAGCGTGAACACGGCGAAGTTGGTGCCGCTGCTGCTGGCCAGGTCGACCAGGGTCGGGCCGCCGCCGGGGCCGTCGTCGTCGCCGCCGATCTGGAACGCGGCCCACAGGATCACCGGGAGCAGGGCGACGAGGGCGAACGAGACCTGCGTGCGGCGGCGCCGGAGCTGGCGGGCCAGCTCGATGCGGATCGGGAGGGTCCGCCCGGGCACCGCGGGGGCCGCGGCACCGGCGTCGATGAGGGCGCCCACCGTCCCCCGGTGGGTCGACTGGGTCACCGGAGTGTCGTCGCCGGCCGCTTTCGACGCACCCGGCGCCGGGTGGGACGCGCCGGTCGCGTCGGTGGACGACCCGGGCTCCGCACCCGCGTGCCGGCCACCGGAGGCCGGACCGACGGCCCCACGGGTGTCCCCGTGCGGTTCGGTGCCGTTCGACCCGGTTCCGCTCGACCCGGTGCCGTAGGCCTCGGCGTCGGCGGACGTGGACCCGTTCCCGTTCCCGCCGGACCCGACGTCGGTGGACTCCCGGGCCTCGGTGCGGTGGCGGCCGGTGCTCTGTCCGTTGTTCTCGCTCATGAGTTCCCCTCGCCGTTCTCGCCGACCAGCTGCAGGAACGCGTCCTCGAGCCGGCCCCGTGGTCCGGCGGTCTCGACGGCCACCCCGGCCCCGACCAGTGCCGCGACGGCGTCGGCGCGGGTCAGCCCGTCCAGGTCGGCCTGCACGACCGACCCGCGGACGGTGATCTCCCGGACGCCGTCGAGCCCGTCGAGGACCCGGGCCGCCTCGTCCGGTGCGTCCACGCCGAAGGACGCGCCGCCCTCACCGGCGATGATCTCGTCGACGGTGCCGTCGGCGACGACCGCGCCGCGGTGCATGACGACGACGTGCGTGCAGGTCTGCTCCACCTCGGCCAGCAGGTGGCTCGACACCAGCACCGTCCGCCCGCCCTCGGCGTAGCGGCGCAGCAGCTCCCGCATGGCGTGGATCTGGGGCGGGTCGAGCCCGTTGGTGGGCTCGTCGAGCATCAGCAGCTCGGGCAGGCCCAGCATGGCCTGGGCGATGGCCAGGCGCTGCCGCATGCCCTGGGAGTAGGTGCCGACCCGGCGCTGCACGGAGTCGCCCAGCCCGGCGATCTCCAGCGCCTCGGACATCCGGGCCTGCTCCGGCGGTCGGCCGGTCGCGGCCCAGTACAGGCGCAGGTTCTCCGCCCCGGACAGGTGCGGCAGGAAGCCGGGACCCTCGACGAACGCGCCGATCCGGCTCAGCACCGCACCGCCCGGGCGGACCGGCGTGCCGAACGCCCGCATCTCACCCGCGGTCGGGGAGATCAGCCCCATCAGCATCCGCAGCACCGTCGTCTTGCCGGCACCGTTGGGCCCGAGCAGGCCCAGAACCATCCCGCGCTCGACGGTGAAGGAGACGTCCCGGACGGCCTTGAACCCGCCCTTGTAGGTCTTGGCCAGGCCGCTGACCTGCAACGGCGGGGCGTCGTCGGTGGTCGCCTCCGGTTCGCGGCGGCGGCGCAGGCGGGCCACCAGCCAGATGAGCGCCGCGGCCGCGAGCGCGATGGCGATGCCGACCAGCGCCCAGATCGGGACGGTGTCCGCCGCCTCGGCGCGACCGGGCACCACTGGGACGGTCAGCCCGGTGCCGCCGGCCAGGCCCACCCGCCACGCGGACGGGTCGGTGCCGGAGTCGAAGCCCTGGTCCGTGGTCGACAGCGAGACGACCAGCGAGCTGCCCGCCGTCACCGGCGCGGCGACCCCGGGCAGGGTGACGGTGACCCGCGCCGGGCTGCCGTCGGCGGGGACGGCGACCCGGACCGGGGCGACGGCGTTGCCGAGCAGGGTGGTGCGCCCGTCGGCGCCGCGGGTGGAGACCGAGCCGAACAGGACGGCCTCGGCGCCACCGGGCTGGCCGGGGATCCGCGAGACCTCGACGTCGACGCGCGGTGCGCCGGCGATCTGCGTCGCCTCCGGCAGCGCCTCGGAGACGAACCGGGCGGACTGGCCCGGCTGCGCACCGAGACCGGACAGGCCGCCGAGCGAGCTCAGCGCGGAACCGGCACCGGGCAGCGAGGTGATCGAGGCGGGGTTGCCGCCGGCCGGGTGCACGACGACCTGGGGCGGCCCGGTCACGGCCACCGGCTGCGTCCCGACCGGCGGAGACGCCTCGGGCCCGGGCAGGCCCGGGTAGGCGTCGGCGAGCACGGTGCGACCGGTCGGGGTGTCGCCGCGGGTCCGGACGCCGCTCTGCACCTGGTAGGCGAACGGGACGTCCGCAGCGGCGGGGGCGGTCCCACGGAGGTGCTGGTCGAACCAGTCGCCGATCCGGCCGCGGACGCTCGTGTCGGGCGCGCCGCCGTCGTGCCCGCCGGAGAACCAGATGACCGAGACCGGGGTGCCGTTCGCGGCGATCTGGCGGGCGTTGGCGTCGGCGTGGTCGAGGCCGAACAGGGTGTCCTGCTCGCCCTGCACCAGCAGGGTCGGTGCGGTGATCCGGTCGGTGACCGTGGACGGCGAGGAGCGCTCCAGCAGCGCGGTGGTCGCGGGGGAGGGACGGCCGGTGGTCGCCGACTCGGTGTAGGCGTTGCAGACGGCCAGGGTGAACCGGCCGCAGGTCAGCGGCCGGGCCGGGTCGCTGCGCCGCGGGTCCCCGACGCTGCCGAAGAACACGCCGGCCCAGCCCCGCTTGAACACGCCGTCGCCCGCGAACGCGCCGCGGGCCGGGGTGTCGGAGGGCAGCGCGGCGGTGGCCGCGTTGTTCGGGAACAGGGCCTGGTCCAGATTGTTCCAGGTGATGATCGGCGCGGTCGCGTCGATCCGGCGGTCGTAGCCCGACAGCAGCAACGACAGCGCGCCGCCGTAGGAGGCACCGGTGACACCGACCCGCGGGTCGTTCGGACCGTCCTTCTGCACGTCGGCGCGGGCGGCGAGGCGGTCGATGAGGCGGCTCGCGTCCGCGACCTCGAAGTCGGGGGAGTCCAGGGCGACCTGGCCGCCACTGGCGCCGAAGCCGCGCGCGGTCCAGGTCTGCACGACGTAGCCGCGGGCGGCGATCTCCCGGGCGTCGGAGTCGACGCTGTCCTTGGTGGCGCCGAAGCCGTGCGCGACGAGCACCGCGGGCGCCGGGGTGGCCGCCGTTGCCGACGAGGGCACGTAGAGGCTGGTGTCCAGGGCGACCGTGCCGCCGACCCCCGGCCCGCCCGGGACGTCGACCGTGGACGGTTCCACCGCGATCTCGTCCGCGGACACGGCCTGTTCCGGAGCAGCAGCGGCCGCCGAGGCGACCCCCGGCAGGCCCACGACCAGCACCGCCGTCAGCAGCAGGGACCCGAGAACGCCCACCGTTCCGGTGCGCGGCCGCCCGCGCCGTCGTACAGCGCGGGCAGGGCGGCCGGAAGGGAGTCGCTGCACGCCGTCGAACCTATGTCAGCGCACCGACAGCGCGCCGCGCCGATCCTGAGAACGTCTCAGGTATCACTGCGCGCGACCGGGGCATCAGGGCATGCTGCTGAACCGCACCGACCGCCACGCGTGGTCCGCGGGCGCGTCCTGGCCGGGAGCCAGCAGCGACGTCAGCGGCGACGCGTCCGTCGTCGCGCCCCCGGTGCCGTCGCAGGAGCGCTCGGAGACGGTGGCGAGCCGGTCGGTCTCGTTCTCGGTGCGTGCCCAGGTCGCGGCCCGCCCGTCCGGGGTGAGGAGGTCGAAGCAGGTCCCCAGCTCGGGGTCGGTCAGCGGCGCCGACCGCTCGGCCCGGGTGCCGTCCGCGGTCACCCCGTCGCGCGCGGTGTAGGTGCCGTGCGCGCCCTCCGGCGCCGCGGCCGCGGTCCCCGCTACCGCCAGACCCAGGGTGAGTCCCGCCAGCGTCAGCGTCACGGTCCGTCTCATCGTGTCTCCTCCGTACCGCCACGTCCGGGTCGCGATCATCCGGACGGGGCGCCGTTCTCGTGCTTCCCCGACGCGGGGTCAACGAGCGAGACGTTTCCGCGTGACGCTTTCGTGATCGGGAGCGGAAACGGGAGAACGGCGCGAACGTCGGCATATCGGGCGCCGTACACGCAGGTGACGGCCACCGTTCAGACGGCGTTTCCCCGGCGACCGACGTCCCGCCGGGCGGACGGGGCAGCGTCGCCCACCATGAGCGTGAACCCACGGGGGGAGACACCGGACGTCGGTGTGCCGGCCGCACTGGCCCGGGACATGACCGTCGCCGAGCAGCACGAGTGGATCACCGGCTTCCTGCGCCGGCACCGGGTCAGCCGCCGGACGGCGCTGCGCGGCGGTGCGGGGGCACTGGCCGCGCTGGGCATGGCCGGGGCGCCGTGGGCGCAGCAGAGCCGGGCGCTGGCGGCCGAGGCGCCGGTGGCGGTGATCGGGCGGCACCTGTCGTTCGGCGCCGACCCGACGACGGCGATGGCGATCGCCGGGGAGCTGACCGCGAAGCCGGGCGCGCGCCCGATCGGCGTCGACCTCGGCACCGACACCGGCTACGGGCGGTCGCTGCCGGTGGAGATCCGGCCGCTGCAGAGCCTGGTCCCGCAGGGCGACGGCTCGATCCGCGGTGCCGAGCAGTGGTTCGTGCACGCGGACGCGACCGGTCTGCGCCCCGGCCACCGCTACCACTACCGGTTCCGGATGCCCGACGGCTCGGTCACCCCGGACGCGTCCTTCCGCACCGCGCCCGTGCGCGGCGACCGGGAGCCGTTCACGTTCACCGCGTTCGCCGACCAGGGCGTCAGCATCGACCCGCCGGACGGGCAGAAGGGGTTCAAGGACAAGTACAAGCCCACCGACACGCGGCGCACGCCCGCGCCGTCGGACGCGATGGTCGCGCGGATCGCGTCCGACGAGCCCGCGTTCCACCTGCTGGCCGGCGACATCTGCTACGCCGACCCGACCGGGAACGGCAAGCAGATCAAGAACTTCGCGCCCGAGGAGGCGCCGGAGGAGTTCAACAACTTCGACCCGACGGTCTGGACGGCCTACTTCGGCGCGATCGAACGCTCCGCCGCGTCCACCCCGTGGATGTTCGCCACCGGCAACCACGACATGGAGGCCCTCTACGACGGCAACACCGCGCCGGGCGGGGCGAACCACGGCTACGGCGGGCACCTGGCCCGTCTGGACCTCCCGGGGAACGGGCCGAGCAGCTGCCCGTCGGTGTACTCGTTCACCCACGGCACCGTCGGGGTGGTCAGCGTGGACGCCAACGACCTGTCCGAGGAGATCCCCACCAACGCGGGCTACAGCGGTGGCGCCCAGCTGCGGTGGCTGGAGACGACGCTCGCCGGGTTCCGCAAGGACCCGGGCGTCGACTTCGTGGTCGCGTTCTTCCACCACTGCGCGTTCGCCACCAGCGGCTCGCACGCCTCCGACGCGGGCGTCCGCAAGGCGCTGGCCCCGCTGTTCGACAAGTACCGGGTGGACCTGGCCGTACAGGGGCACAACCACCAGTACGAGCGGACGAATCCGATCCGCGGCGGGCGCTCGACGGTCCAGGCCGCGGACCGCTCCACCGTCCGGCCCGCGCACGACGGGACGACCTACATCTGCGTCGGTTCCGGCGGACGGCCGAGCTACACCTGGCAGAAGGGCGAGACCGACCGCTTCCGCGGGCACACCGGCCCGGACAGCGGTACGGAGGTGACCAGCTTCCTCGCCGGGCGCGACGACGCGAAGACCCTGGAGAAGGTCGACTGGTCGCAGAGCCGCTACCTCGGCTATGCCTACCTGCGCTGCGAGGTCGTGCCGGGCCGGCCCGGGGGAGTGTCCTACCTGCGGGTCCGCGCGATCACCGACGCCGGCCACGAGATCGACCGGGTCGAGCTGGCCCGGGACGTCCCGCGGCACGGAGCCGCCGCCACCTCGAGCGGCTGGACCACCCACCCGCCGACCGGGCTGTCGGTGCCGGGGACCGTTCCCGCGTAGCACGGACGGGGGACGGGGCGGGGTGCGTTCGCTCACCCCGCCTCGCGTGCGGGAACCGGACGGAGCAGACTGACTCCGTACCGCAGGGGAGTACCCCGTTCGCGGTGGTGTCGTCAGCACGGCGACGGGGCGGTCCGCCCCGGAACCCGGCACCATCGGCCACGTCGCAGGACCCGCCGCCAGTCGGCCCGTCGCGAGTGGCGGGAGAGACCTCGGGCGTGCTTCTGCTGCCCGAGTTCCGAGAGGTGTTCCGTTGAACGTCCCCCTGTGGGTCTGGCTGGTCACGATCGGCGTGTTCGTCGCCATCGTGGCCGTCGACCTCTTCGTCGTCGACCACAAGCCGCACGCCGTCACCCTCGGCGAGGTGACGCGGTGGGTGCTGTTCTACATCGCGCTGGCGGTGGTGTTCGGCCTCGGCGTCTGGTTCTTCGCCGGCGGCACCTTCGCCGGTGAGTTCTTCGCCGGCTACATCACCGAGTACTCGCTCTCGGTCGACAACCTCTTCATCTTCCTGATCATCATGAGCTCGTTCAAGGTGCCGGTGATCCACCAGCACCGGGTGCTGCTCGTCGGCATCGTGATCGCGCTGATCATGCGCGGCCTGTTCATCGCCGTCGGCGCGGCCGCGATCGAGCAGTTCAGCTGGGTCTTCTACCTCTTCGCCGCGTTCCTGATCTACACCGCCGTGAGCCTGGTGCGCCAGGGCATGGGCGGCGACGACGAGGAGTGGGAGGAGGGGCGGGCCATCAAGCTGGTCCGCAAGGTCTTCCCGGTGACCGAGGACTACCACGGCGCCAAGACCACCGTTCGGATCGACGGCAAGCGCTGGCTGACCCCGATGCTCGTCGTGATGATCGCGATCGGGCTGACCGACGTGATGTTCGCGCTCGACTCGATCCCGGCCATCTTCGGCCTCACCCAGGAGTCCTACCTGGTCTTCACCGCGAACGCGTTCGCGCTGATGGGCCTGCGCCAGCTGTACTTCCTGCTCGGTGGCCTGCTCAAGAAGCTGATCTACCTCTCCTACGGCCTGGCCGTGCTGCTCGCGTTCATCGGCGTCAAGCTCGCCCTGCACGCACTGCACGAGAACGAGCTGCCGTTCATCAACGGCGGTCAGCCGCTGCCGGTCCCCGAGGTCGGCATCGGCCTATCCCTCGCGGTCATCATCGGCGTGCTCGCGGTGACGACGGTCGTCAGCCTCGTCGCCGTCCGCCGGAACCCGGCGCTGGCCGAGCAGGGCAGCGGGATCACCGCGCCGCCGCTGGCCCGGAACAAGGAGGAGGCGGCCCGGATCGTCGAGCAGGACGACCAGGAGCACGCCGCCCAGCACGAGCGACTCCTCGAGAAGGAGAAGGCCGAGGGACGCGGGCAGATCTGACGCCCTCCCCCACCCGAGCAGACGCCCGGGGCCCGTCCGGTCTCCGCCGGTCGGGCCCCGGGCGTCTGCTCGCGGTGCTGCGTCTGCCCGCGGTGCTATGTCGGCTCTCGGTGGTGCAGGGTGACCGGCCCGATCCGGCCGTCGCCCAGCTCCAGCGTCATCCACGTGTGCGTGGGCTGCCGCCGGCGGTCGGTCGGCGACCCGGGGTTGAGCAGCCGCAGCTCACCGCCGCCGGGGAGCTCCGCGACGGAGTCCCACGGGATGTGGCTGTGGCCGAACACCAGCAGGTCGACGTCCGGGTGGGCGCGGGCACAACGGCGTTCCCGCCCCTGCGCCGCGCCCGTCTCGTGGGTAACGGCGACCCGGACCCCGCCGAGCTCGGCGTGCGCCGTCTCCGGCAGCCGCCCGCGCAGCTCGGGGCCGTCGTTGTTGCCCCAGCAGGCGACGAGCCGGGCCGAGCGGGCCTCGAGCCGGCCGAGCAGGGTGACGTCCATCCAGTCCCCGGCGTGCACGACGACGTCGGCGGCGTCGACCGCCGCCCAGACCTGCTCGGGCAGGTCCTTCGCCCGGACCGGTACGTGCGTGTCGGAGATCAGCAGGACGTGCACGGGGGAGGTCAGTTCACCCCGACCAGGTCCACCACGAAGATCAGCGTCTCGCCGGGGGCGATGACGCCACCGGCGCCGCGGTCGCCGTAGCCCAGGTGCGGCGGGATGACGAGGCGGCGGCGTCCGCCGACCTTCATGCCGGTGACGCCGGTGTCCCAGCCGGAGATGACCTGACCGGCGCCGAGGGCGAACTGCAGCGGCTGGCCGCGGTTGTAGGAGGCGTCGAACTCCTCGCCGGTCGAGTGGGCGACCCCGACGTAGTGCACGGCGACGCGGTCGCCGGGCTTGGCCTCGGTGCCGTCACCGAGGCTGATGTCGGTGGCGTCGAGATCGGTGGGGACGGGGCCGTCGACCGGGTCGACGACGGGCTTGGCTGCGGGCACGGGAGGTCTCCTCGCGGGTCGTGAGAGTGGCGGGTCCGAGCGTGCCAGAGGGTCCCGGCCTCCGCCCGCCACCCCCGGGCCACGCGGTGACCCTCCCGCGCGGGCGTCGTCGTCGTCGCCGGTCCCGCTCCCGGACCCGGCCGGACGACCGGCCGGGCGACCGGAGAGAAGATGATCATCGGCATCGAGCCGGACCCGGCCCCGCGTGCGACGATCGGCCGGTGAGCACAGCGGGGCCCGTGTCGTGAGCAGCGGCGCGTCCACCACCGCGGTCCCGTCCGCCCCGGGTGAGCCGGACCCGCGCCGCTGGAAGGCGCTCTGGGTCACCCTCGTCGCCGGGTTCATGTCGCTGCTCGACGTCAGCATCGTCGCGGTCGCGCTGCCGTCGATGCAGCGCGGCCTGGACACCACGCCGGGCGGGGTGCAGTGGGTCGTCTCCGGCTACGCCCTGACGTTCGGGCTCGCGCTGGTGCCGGCCGGGCGGCTCGGCGACGCCTTCGGCCGCCGGCGGATGTTCCTCATCGCCCTTGCCCTGTTCGTGCTGTTCAGCGTCGCGGCCGGGGCGGCACCGTCGATCGGGTGGCTGGCCGCGGCCCGGCTCGCACAGGGCCTCGCGGCCGGGATGCTCGCCCCGCAGAACTCCGGGCTGATCCAGAACCTGTTCTCCGGCGACGAGCGCGGGCGGGCGTTCGGCCTGTTCGGTGCCACCGTCGGCATCTCGACGGCGGTCGGCCCGATCGTCGGCGGCGTCATCCTGGCCCTGTTCGGCGAGGCCGAGGGCTGGCGGTGGATCTTCTTCGTGAACCTGCCGATCGGCATCGTGGCGCTGGTGCTCGCGGCCCGGCTGATCCCGCCGGTGCCCGGGGCGGGGGAGGGCCATCGCAGCATCGACTGGGTCGGCGTCGGACTCCTCGGCGGCGCCGTCCTGGCCGTGCTGCTGCCGCTGGTGCAGGCCGAGAGCGGGGGACTCGGACGGCTGTGGTGGCTGTTCGTCGTCGGCACCGCGCTCGGGGGAGCGTTCGTGCTGTGGGAGCGGCGGGTGCTGCGGCGCGAGACCGAGCCGCTGCTCGACGTCCGCCTGGTCACCGCGACACCCGGCTACGCCTGGGGTGCGGCGCTCGGCGCGGTGTACTTCATCGGCTTCTCCGGGGTCTGGATCGTGCTCGCTCAGTTCTTCCAGTCCGGGCTGGGCTACACGCCGCTGCAGTCCGGGCTCGCCGTGGCGCCGTTCGCGCTGGGGTCCGCGTTCTCCGCGGCGTGGGGCGGGCGCCTGGTCCAGCGCCACGGGCGGCGCCTGACCGTGTTCGGTCTCGTCGTGGTCATCGCCGGGTTCGGGACGGCGGCGCTGCTGCTCGGCACGCTCGACCCGTCGGTCGTCGGCTGGGCGATCGCGCCGGCGATGCTCGTCGGCGGGATCGGCGGTGGATTCGTCATCTCGCCGAACCTGACGATGACGCTGCGGGAGGTACCTGTCCGAATGGCGGGGTCGGCCGGTGGCGCATTGCAGACCGGGCAGCGGATCGGCGCGACGATCGGGACAGCGGCACTGCCCGGTGTCTTCTACGCCGTCCTGGCCTCCGGAGGCGGGGACTACCAGGCCGCGATCTCGCTGACCCTGGTGGCGACACTCGTCGTCCTGCTGGTGGTGCTGGTCATCGCCCTGGCCGACCTGCGCGCGGGCCGTTCACGGCCGGTTCCGGTCTCCGGTTCCGGCGAGACCTTCGAGCACCATCACCTGCACTACGACTGAGACGTCGCGCACCATTCCCCGCCCATTCAGGAATGGTGAAACACCTGTTGCAGTACAACCGGAACCGGCTGCCCCATAACGGGAGCAGATGACCACGAATGGCGGTCGCCCGGCCGCTCGCGTTTTTGCAAGGATCCCTCATCCGCAGCCGCCGGAAACAGTTCGGCTCCGGGGTGCCAGTTCCGTACACACACCGATGCACGGGCCGGGGTCAGGGCGACCGACGGCCGGTTCGAGGGGGAATCACCGTCGATGACGCCCATCATCTCCATCATCGTCTTCGCCGCGGGAGCGGCGGTGCTGATCTACAGCGCCGAGAAGCTGATCACGTACCTGGTGGGTGCCGCGCGCGGCCTGGCCATCTCGTTGTTCCTGCTCGCGATCCTGTTCACCGGGATCGAGTTCGACGACCTGGTGTTCGGCGTGGTGCTGAACCTGGAGGGTCTCGAGGACGTCGCGCTGGGCGTCATCTTCGGCACCGTCATCTCCATGACCGGCCTCGTCCTGGCGCTGGCCGCGCTGTTCGCGCCCTGCCGGGTGGAGATCCCGAAGGACTACATCGCGATTTTCGCGCTCGCCCCGCTCATCCTGGTCGCGCTCGCGCTGACCGGGGAACTGGGAGTGGTCTCCGGAATCGTGCTGGTTCTGTTGTTCGTGGCGTTCGTCGGCTACATCGGTTATCGCGAGTCGCGGCGCGCGGTGCCGACCTTCCGCAGCTCCGAGGTGCTCGAGAACATGGACAGCCGTGAGCTGGCCTCGGTCACCGGTGGCGGCGGCGGCGGAACCGGAGGCGGGTCGGGCGGCGGCGCCGGTGAGCTCTACGAGACCGGCAGCCTGGCCGTGTCGAAGTCGAACCAGCGCAGCGGCTCGGTGCTGATGGGGCTCGCGGTGCTCGCCCTGGTCGGCCTCGTCGTCGGCGCCTACGCGATGTCCGAGGGCACCGAGGGCATCCTGGAGAACTTCGCCATCAGCGGCACCGTGTTCGGCGCGACGATCGCGACGGTGGTCCTCTCGCTGGAGGACATCTTCCTGACCGTGGAGCCGTTCCGTAAGGGCGCACCCGCGATCGGTGTCGGCAACGTCATCGGCAGCGTCGTGTTCTCGGTGACCGCGAAGCTCGGTGTCATCGCCCTGGTCGGTGGCTCGATCCTGATCACCTCGGACGTCTTCACCTGGCACCTGCCGGCCCTGGTGGTGATCAACGGGTTCGCCGCCTACGCGTTGTTCACCGGACACCTGCGGCGCTGGCACGGTGCCACGCTGCTGGTGGGTTACATCGCCTACTGGGTGATCAGCTTCTCGGTGTTCGGCCTCGTGCCGATCGACGACGCACCGGAGGGCGAGGAGAGCGGGTCGGAGACCGGCATCGAGGCCCCGGCCGTCCCGGGTGCCCCCGCCGCCGACGACGACGCCCCCGCCGCCGGCACCCCGGCCGTCCCCGCCGCACCGGGAGCACCGGCCGACGACGACTAGACCCGAGGCACTTCTCCGGGCCCGCTCCGACCGGGCCCGGAGAAGCGTGTCAGGAGCGGTGCGGCCGGGGGACGAGCAGCTCGTCCGCCGGCCGGCCCGTCTCGTTGGCCCCGCGGACGGCGTCGGTCACCAGCTCGTGGTCGGGCGAGAGGTGGCAGACCGGGTCGGTCCGCGCCGGGTCCCCGGTGAGCTGGAACGCCTGGCAGCGGCAGCCGCCGAAGTCGATCTCGCGGCGGTCGCAGCTGCGGCAGGGGTCCTGCATCCAGTCCGTGCCGCGGAACGCGGTGAACATCGGCGAGGACTGCCAGATCGTCTCCAGCGAGTCCTCCCGCACGCTCGCCCGCGGCAGCGGCAGGGTCTGCGCCGCGGGACAGGGCAGTGCGTCGCCGTTGGGGGCGACGGTGAGCTGGCGCGCGGCCCACCCGCCCATGCAGGGCTTGGGGTAGTCGCTGTAGTAGTCGGGCAGGACGTGCAGGATCTCCATCCGGCCCTTCAGCCGCTCCCGCGCGGCGCGGACGACGTCCTCGGCCCCGGCGAGCTGCTCGCGGCTCGGCAGCAGCGCGGCGCGGTTGCGCCACGCCCAGCCGTAGTACTGGGTGTTGGCCAGCTCGACCCGGTCCGCGTCGAGCTCCTCGACCAGCGCGATGATCTCGGCGACGCGGTCGATGTTCTGCCGGTGCAGCACCACGTTGACCGTCAGCGGCCAGCCCAGGTCCTTCACCACGGCGGCCGCCTTGAGCTTGCGCTCGAACGACGGGATGCCGGCGATCCGGTCCGACGTCGACGGCTCGTCGGCCTGCACGCTGACCTGGACGTGGTCGAGCCCGGCCTCGCGCAGGAGCTCCGCGCGGCTGGGCGAGAAGCCGATCGCGCTCGTCACCAGGTTCGTGTACATCCCCAGGTCGGCGGCGGTGCGCACGAGGTCGGTGAGGTCGCGGCGCAGCAGCGGCTCACCGCCGGAGAGGTGGCACTGCAGGACGCCCATCTCGGCGGCCTCGGTGAACACGCGCTGCCACTCCGCGGTGGTCATCTCGTCGTCGTAGGCCGCGAGCTCCAGCGGGTTGGAGCAGTAGGCGCACGCCAGCGGGCACCGGTAGGTGAGCTCGGCGAGCAACCCGAAGGGCTGGTCGACCCTGTTCTTGCTGTCACTGTCCATGATCGATCTCCACACAGTGGCGGACGACGAGACGCGCCAAGAAGGCCGTCACCTCGTCGTCGACCACGCGGTCGTAGCGCGCCTGCAGCTTCGCGGCGACGTCGGACACCGTCCGGACGCCGTCGCAGAGCCCGAGGATGTCCGCACCGGTCGGGTTGAGCACGATCACCGACTCGGGCCCGAGCAGCACGTGTCGCTCCCGGGTCCGGTCGAACCTCATCCGGACGTGCCGCGACAGCGACGGGCGCCCGGCCGGCGGGACGGCCGGCAGCCCCGCCGTGGACGGGGCCGGAGCCGGGGCGGGTGACGGAGCCGGTGCGGGGGAGGCCGCGTCACTCGGCACGGGGCTCGTCCGGGTAGGCCTTCTCGATCGCGTCCATCATCGACCACAGCACGTCGCACTTGAACGACAGCGCGTTGACCGCGGCGTCGCCGTCCTGCGGGGTCCGGTAGTACTGCATGACGACCTCGAGCGCGTGCTCGGAGTCCCGCGGCGCCTGGAAGAGGCGGTTGCGGAAGTAGGTCAGCCCGTCCGAATCGATCCAGGTGTAGTACCGCTCGAACGCCGAGAGCCGCTCGGCCATCAGGTCGGGGGCGAACAGCTCGGTCAGCGAGGACGCGACCGCCTCCACCCAGGGCCGGGTCTTCGCGAACGTCACGTAGGCGTCGACGGCGAAGCGCACGCCCGGAGCGAGGTGCCGGTGGTCCTCGATCTCCTCCCGGCTGAGCCCGCAGGCCTCACCCAGACGCAGCCACGCCTCGATGCCGCCCTCGCCGGGGGCGTCGCCGTCGTGGTCGGTGATGCGGCGGATCCAGCGCCGGCGCACCACCGGGTCGGGACAGTTGGCCAGGATCGCCCCGTCCTTGCGCGGGATCATCTCCTGGTAGTAGTACCGGTTCGCCACCCAGCCGCGGATCTGGTCCGGGCTCAGCACGCCCTCGTTCATCCGCACGTGGAACGGGTGTGCGCTGTGGTAGCTCTGCGAGTGCGCGCGCAGCCGCTCGATCAGGCCCTCGAGCTCGGCCGTGTCCGCCGGTCCGGTCTGCGTAGCGGGATTCACCGTCGTCGTCATCGTTTTCAGACCTCCACTTCGAGACCGTCGTGAGCCACGTCCATCCCACTCTCCTCGACCTCGCGCCGTTCCGGCGAGTCCTCGAGCAGGATCGGGTTGGTGTTGTTGATGTGGATGTAGATCTTGCGTGCGATCGGCAGCCGGGACAGCTGCTCCAGGCTGCCGCCGGGACCGCCGAGCGAGAGGTGCCCCATGTCGTGGGCGGTCTTCTGGGCCAGGCCGAGGCGGATCATCTCGTCGTCGCGCCAGCACGTGCCGTCGATGAACAGGCAGTCGATGCCCTCGAGCTCGTCGAGCACGGCCGGCGTGAGCTCCTGGACGCCGGGCAGGTAGACCGCCACGGTGCCGGTGGTCTCGTCGGTGAGCCGGTAGCCCACCACCCGTCCCGTGTCGGTCCCGGTGCCGAACCGGTCGTGCTTCGCCGTCGGGACGTCGAAGGCCCGGTAGGTGATCCCGCCCAGCGAGGCGTCCCGCCCCGGGACGACGGGCGTCCACTCGACGGGGCAGTAGCGCTCCAGCGTGGTCAGCACGCCGGTGCCCGAGCGCATGGTCGCGTGCGTGGCCTCGGTGGCGTGCAACGAGATCCCGCGACCCTCGCGGAGCAGGAGCAGCCCCAGCGTGTGGTCGATCTCGGCGTCGGAGAGCAGCACCGCCTGCAGCGGCGTGACCCGGTCGTCGCCGGGATGCAGGCCCGGGAAGGCCTCGAACTGCGCCCGGATGTCGGGTGAGGCGTTGAACAGGAACCACTTCTCGTGGTCCGGGCTCACCGCGATGGAGGACTGTGTGCGTGCCCGCGCCGGCCGCGTGCCCTCACGGACCGCACGGCACGTCGGGCAACTGCAGTTCCACTGCGGGTACCCACCTCCGGCCGCCGAACCCAGTACCCGCAGCCACATACGTCGTTCCCCGTTCGTCGTGCCCGGCCCCGACGGTGGGGCCGGACGTGCGGAGGGGCGCCGGAACGTTGTCCCGGCGCCCCTCCCTTTCACATCGACGCAGGCGGTTCTACCGCTGCGCTTCCCTCACAGGCCTCAGGCCTCCGAGCGAGCGATGTACATCGTCACCTCGGGTGCACACCCGACCTCTTCGAAGTCCGGGGTCTCCCATACGACGAGAGTCTCCATGTGCTGCCACCTCCTTCCGTGCGTCGTGCCTTATTGGATTGTGCCCCAGGGCTAGTCCTCGGGCAGCGCGAAGGCGAACAGTGCGTCGCCCGCCGCTGCTCCGAGGAGCCCCGGGAGGAATCCCTCGATCCAGCCACCCCACCCGGTCGGGACGGCGATGTACTGCCGGCCGTCGACCTCGTAGGTGCTGGGGCTCGAGTGGTGTCCGCTGCCGCACTGGAAGGACCAGAGCTTCTCGCCGGTCTCCTCGTCGAGTGCGACGAACTCACCGGTCGGCGTGCCCTGGAACACGAGCCCGCCGGCGGTGGACAGCGTCGAGGCGCACATCGGGTACTCGTTGCGCCAGCGCCACTTCTCCTCGCCGGTCAGCGGGTCGACCGCGGCCACGAAGCCGTAGAAGTCCTCGATGTCCACGGCGACGCCCGCGCCCCAGTAGGGGATGGACTCCTTGAACTCGCGACGACGACGGGTGGCCGTGGCCCCGACCTCCTGGACCGGGATGTACATCAGGCCGGTCTTGCGGGAGTAGGCCATGTGGGTCCACTCCTTGCCCCCGGCCGGACCCGGCCAGAAGTGCACCGGGACGCCCTCCTCGTCGGGGTAGACCTTGGGCGTGACCTTACCCTCGGGCGTGATCTCACCCCAGGTGATCCGGTCGACGAACGGGAAGACCTTGACGAGCTCGCCGGTGGCCGCGTCGAGGGTGAAGAAGTAGCCGTTCTTGTCCGCGTGCGAGACGTACTTGCGGCCGTCCTTCTCGAAGACGATGTTCTCCATCGTCGAGTCGTAGTCCCACAGGTCGTGCGGCGTGAACTGGTAGTGCCACCGGATCTCACCGGTGTTCACGTCGATCGCGACGACGCTGTCGGTGTAGAGGTTGTCGCCCGGGCGGACGTCGCCGTCGAAGTCGGGCGCCGGGTTGCCGGTGCCTTGGAACAGCAGCTCGAGCTCCGGGTCGTAGGTCGGGGTGACCCAGCAGTTCGCCCCGCCGCGCTGCCAGGCCTCCTGGGCGTCGTCGCCCCAGGTCTCCGAGCCGGGCTCGCCGGGCTTCGGGACCGTGTAGCGGCGCCAGCGGCGCTCACCGGTCTGCGCGTCGAACGCGTCGATGTGCCCGCGGAGACCGAACTCGCCACCCGCGCTGCCGCAGATGACCATGTCCTTCACGACCAGCGGAGCGACCGAGCCGCTCTCCCCGGCGCGCACGTCACCGTTGACGGTGTCCCACACCTTCTCGCCGGTCGTCGCGTCGAGCGCGATGAGGTGGGCGTTGAGCGTGTACATGTAGACCTTGCCGTGGCCCACGGCCAGGCCCCGGTTGACGTTGCCGCAGCACAGCGAGACGTCGTAGGGGGAGGCGTGCTTGTAGCGCCAGAGCTCCTCGCCGGTCTTGGCGTCGATCGCCCAGGCACGGCCGTCCGGGCCGGAGACGTACATGACGCCCTCGACGACCAGCGGCGACGCCTCGAACGAGTAGGTCGACGCACCGGACTGCATGCCCACCGCACCGGCTTGGAAGACCCACGCGGGGGACAGCCGGCGGACGGTGTCCTTGTTGATCTGGGTCAGCTCGCTGTGACGCTGCCCGTCGTAGGTGCCGTAGTAGGTGAGCCAGTTCGCGGGCTCCGAGCGGGCGTTCTGGATGCGCTCGTAGTCTACGTTCCCGGTGGCGGGGGCGCTTCCCTTGACGGCGCTGAGCTGTGCGTGCGGGATCGCTTCGCCCGCATCGACGTAGTCGGTCATTCTGCGTCTCCTTGGCTGTACGGGTCGATCACGGACGGGGTTGCGGCGGACGGTCCTGCTTGGCGTGGTCGGGGACCTCCCCGCCCATCACCAGCGCTCCGGTCAGGCCGCGGCCCTCGTCGTTGCCACTGGCCGAGCTGTAGTAGTACGTGCCCGGGCCGTCCAGGTGGATCTTCGCCGTGCCCTTCGAGTGGTTGACCAGCCAGATGAACTTCGAGTCACCGTTGCTGGGGATCACTGCGCAGTGGGTGTTCTTGTCGTCGTTGTAGAACGTCAGCTCGATGTCGCCGCCGTGGGGGAAGATGATGATCCCCGGCTCGTAGCGCAGCTCGTCCTCGGGAATCCGGATCTCGGCGCGCATGACGCCGTCGGATCCCTCCTCGGCGTAGCCGACGTTGCCCGTACCGAGCAGTCGGCCGAGCGCGATCTTGTTCTGCCCGTCCAGGCCGGCGTCGGCCAGCTCGGCCGCCCGATCGCCTGAAGTAGTCGTCATTGACCCGTCCTCCCGAAACATGTGTTGCGGCCGGAGTGCGTGATGACCTTCACACCGTCCCGGGGCGATCGTCAACCCCGTCCGGTGTGTCAATTCGAGAAGTGGATCAGAGATCTCGACACCCGCACCCAATGACGGTTGTCAAGGGGGCTCGTCGCACTTCTCCGCGGTCCTGACCGACCGGACAGGGCGCCCCGTACCGGGCCTGCGAACGGTATGGACGGCCGCTGCCTGGGGATCTCGGCGCGGACCGGGCCGGCCGGGGCGCGGTCCCGGACCGTCCGGACGGACCGGTCGTCCGGCGCGCAGGGGCGCGGGCGACGATCGATCGACGCCGGCGAAAGAAATGATCACGGCGCGGTCCTCGGTGTCCACCGGCCGCGCGGATCGCATTCGACCGCACCATTGCCGGCCACCGATCCGATCACGATGCCGCATTCCTCGAGACCATTCGTCGCGGCATTCGCGACCGGGGTGGGGGCAGGATTCCGCAACCGCGGTCCACGACGGGTGCGGGCGCCGTCACGTGCGGTGACCACCGTCCTGCGTCCGGATCGGACGCAACACGTGTTTCGCTCAGGCGTCCGACCAGAACTTGATACCGGTGGCCTTGAGACGGCGCCGGTGCTGCCGCATGGCGATCTCGATCGCCTCGACGGTGATCAGGTTCCCCCACGACTTGGTCGCGGACTCGCCCCACTCGAGGAGCTCGTTGGCCTTGTCCGCGCCGATGTCCGCGTTCTGGATGACGCGGGACCCGAAACCGATGTGCCAGCGCTCGTCGCGCAGGACCAGCTCCATCCCCTTGTGTACGCCGGGGAGCTTGTGGGACAAGCCTTCCAGCGCCTCGAGCATCGCGTGCTGGCCGGCCAGGAGGACCACACCCTCGATCACCATGTGATAAAGGCCCACCGCGTCGGTCAGGCCCCCGTGGTCCTCCACGAGCCGCTCGGCGGTCGCGGGGAGTCGCCCCTCGAACAGGTCGACGAGGTCGTCGGCGACGAAGGTGCGCAGGTGGTCCCGGCGCTGGGCCGCGGTGGCCCCCGGGATCCCGGCGACCTCGGCCGTGACGAGGTCGAAGAACCGCGCGTGGCGGGCCTCGTCGCGGGCCTGGGAGCGGAAGGCCTCCTCCATGGACTTCTCGTCCCGGCCGGCCGCGGCCACCTGGTAGTTGCCCAGGTTGCCCGCCACCGCCGTCTCGGCGATGACGAAGCCGGCGAGCAGCCCGAGGACCTGGTCGCGTTCGGTCTCGCCGAGCTTCGGCCAGGCCTCGCGGTCGGCCGAGAGGTCGAGTGTCGTCTCGTCCCACTGCAAGGACTCGGCGAGCTGGACGAAGTGGTCGTACCCGGAGATCATCGTTGAGCTACCTCTCGCATGTTCTGTCAGACCTCTTCGCCCGGTTCGAGCGCCCGGAAGTCCGACTTGGTGGCGCCGCAGATCGGACACATCCAGTCCTCGGGGATCTCCTCGAACGGAGTCCCCGGCTCGATGCCGCTGTCCGGATCGCCCTCGTCCGGGTCGTAGAGCCAGCCGCACGCGACGCACAGCCACTGCACGGCCGCGGTGTCGGTCGTGGTCGTGCCGCCGGCGCTCATGTCCCGTCCGCCGCGCCGTGCTGAGCGGGTGCGGTCGGTTCGTCGAACGTCGTCATGAGTCTCCCCGGCGGCGCCATCGCCCTCGCGGACCGGGTGTGGTCCGGTTCACGTCGCCGTCCTCAGGAGGCCACACCGTGTTCCGGAGCGCAAGCGGTGTACCACGTGCCCGGCGGGGGGTCCGCCCCGCCGGGCACGTGATCGGTGCTGGTCAGGCGCCGAGCGCGGCGCGCAGGAATTCCACCTGCAGGAGCAGCAGGTTCTCCGCGACGACCTCCTGCGGCGTCATGTGGGTCACCCCGGACAGCGGCAGCACCTGGTGCGCACGGCCCGCCGCGAGCAGTGCCGAGGACAGCCGCAGGGTGTGCGCGGCGACCACGTTGTCGTCGGCGAGACCGTGGACGATCATCAGCGGCCGGTTCGGGCGGTCCCCGGTGGGCGGGGTGGACGCGTCCTCGATCACCGACGAGCGCCGGTAGGCCTCCGGCTTCGCCGCGGGGGTGCCGAGGTAGCGCTCGGTGTAGTGGGTGTCGTAGAGCGTCCAGTCGGTGACCGGGGCGCCGGCGACGGCGGCGTGGAAGACGTCCGGGCGGCGCAGCACGGCCAGGGCGGCCAGGTACCCGCCGAACGACCAGCCGCGGATGCCGACCCGGCCCAGGTCGAGGTCCGGGTAGAGCTTCGCGGCCTCGTGCAGCGCGTCGACCTGGTCGTCGAGCACGGGGGAGGCCAGGTCGTGGTGGATCGCGCGCTCGAACTCCGGCCCGCGTCCCGGCGACCCGCGGCCGTCGGTGACGACCACGGCGAAACCGCGGTCGGCGAACCACTGGCTGGACAGGAACGCGTTGCGCGCGGACAACACACGCTGCGAGTGCGGCCCGCCGTAGGGGTCGAGCAGCACCGGCAGCGACGTGCCCTCGACGTGACCGGTGGGCAGCAGCACCGCGGTGCGCAGTCCCCGCTCACCGAGCGCGTGCATCGCCACGCGGGGGACGATCCCGGGGTCGGCCGCGTGGCTGGTCACCGTGTGCTCGGTGCCGTCGGCCGTGGTCAGGACGGTGTGCGGGGCGGTGTCGAGGTCCTGCGAGCCGCGCACCAGCGTGCCCCCGGCCAGGGTGCCGGAGTGCACGCCGGTCTCCGGCGACCGCGGTACCGGCGCCTGCCCGGGGACGACGGAGAACAGCCGGATCGACGTCGGCTCGGTCGAGGCCCGGAACAGCACCGTGTCGCCGTCGACCCCGGCCACGTCGCGGACCTGCATCGAGCCGTCGGTCAGCGGGGTGTCCCCGGCGAACAGACGCCGCGCCCCGTCGTCGTCGGCGACGCGCAGCAGCTCGCCGGTCGCCGTGCGCGCGGGGACGCCGGGGACGATCTCGACCCACACCGGGTCGGTGTCGGTGTGCAGCGGTGTCGTCGTGCCGGTGGCCGGGTCGACCGTCAGGACGTGCAGGGCCGTCTGGTCCCGCGGCTGCACGACGATCAACGGCCCGGTCGGGTCCCAGCGCGCGGTGACCAGGTACTCGTTCGCGCCGGTGTCCCAGACGACGGGGGTGCGGGTGCCGTCGAGGGCGATCACGTCGAGCGTGACCAGCGCGTTCGGGGTCCCGGCGGCGGGGTAGGCGACGACGGTCGGGGTGCGTCCGGGGTTCGCCGGGTCCGCGATGTGCCAGCGCTCGACCGTCGACTCGTCGACGCGGGCGACCAGCAGCGCGTCGCCGCCGGGGGCCCACCAGTGGCCGCGGGTCCGGTTCATCTCCTCGGCCGCGGCGAAGTCGGCCAGGCCGTGGGTCACGTCGTCGCCGTCCGGGGCGGCCAGCACGCGCGTCTCGCCGGTCGCGATCTCGTGGACGTGCAGCGCGCGGTCGGCCACGAACGCGACCCGCGAGCCGCTGGGGTCCAGGCGGGGGTCGACGACGGCGGTGACGTCGCCGACGTCGAGCGGGCGCGGGTCCGGGTCGCCGGTCAGCGACGCGAGGTAGGGGCGGCCGGACAGGGCGAACACCGCGGTCGTGACGGCCGCGTCGGTGTCGTAGCCCACGACGCCACCGGCCTGCTCGCGGACGCGCTCGCGGCGCGCCCTCTCCGCGGCCGGCAGGTCCTCCTCGCCGGGCAGGCCGGGCAGCTGCGCGGGGTCGAGCAGCAGCCGCTCGGAGCCGGTGGCGGCGTCGATGCTCCACAGGCAGGTCACCGGGTCGTCGCCGCCGCGGCTGCGCAGGAACACCGCTCGCGAGCCGTCCGGGGCGACGGTGAACCCGCGCGGTGTGCCGAGGCTGAACCGTCGGGTGCGGGCGTGCAGGCGGGGGAAGCTGTCCTGGTCGGTCGGGGCGGTCACGGACTTGCTCGGGTCGGCCACGACCCGACCCTATCGACGCGCGCCCGTGCGGGCCGACCGTGCCGGAGCGCTCGACCTGTTCCCTGTCAAACGGTTGGTCGTTAAAGTCGCCGCCATGGGTTCGGCGCAGTCGGAGGCGACGATCGGCGGACGGCTCGCGGCGCGGGCGTCACCGGCACCGTGGTCCGTCGCGGGAGCGGCGACGTCGTCGGCGGAGCTGGACGCGCTCGCGTCCCGGACGGCCGGCGGGTTCGCGGCGCTCGGACTGTCCCCGGGCGAGCACGTGTGCCTGATGATGCGGGCGTCGGTCGCGGCCCTGGGGACCTGGTTCGGGCTGGCCCGGGCCGGTCTGGTCGAGGTCCCGCTGAACACCGCGACGCGCGGGCCCCTGCTCGAGCACCTCCTGGGGCGGTCCCGGGCGCGGGTGGTGGTCGTCGACGCCGAGTTCCTGCCGCTGGTGCTCGCCGCGCTGCCGGACGGCGTCACGCACGTCGTCGTGCACGGGCCCCGGCCCGCGCAGGCCCCGCCGACGGTGTCGTCCTGGGACGACCTCGCCGCGGCCGACCCGCTGCGCGACCTGCCCGCCGTCGACCCCGACGACCCGACGGTCGTGCTCCACACCTCCGGCACCACCGGCCCGCCCAAGGGCGTGGTCCTGACCCACCGGGCGAACCTGGCGCTGGCCGAGCACACCACGGATCTGATGGGCTACACCGCCGACGACCGGCTCTACTCGGTGTTCCCTCTGTTCCACTCCAACGCCCGCTTCACCTCCGTCCTGCCGGCCCTGCAGGCGGGCGCGGGCCTGGTGATGCACACCCGTTTCTCCGCCGGCGGGTTCTGGGACACCTGCCGCGAGCACGCGGTCACCGCGTTCAACTTCCAGGGCGCCATGCTCACGCTGCTGCACAACCGGCCGGCGCTGCCCACCGACGCGGACAACCCGGTCCGGGTGGGGTTCGGCGCACCGTGCCCGCCGGAGATCACCGCGGACTTCGAGCGCCGCTTCGGCGTCGCGCTGACCGAGATCTACGGCAGCACCGAGGTCTCGATCGTCGCCCAGAGCCGCCCGGAGGAACGCCGTCCCGGCTCGGCCGGGCGGGCCTCGCCGCTCTACCACCTGCGCGTCGTCGACGAGCGCGGCGAGCCGGTCCCGCCCGGTACCGACGGGGAGATCGTGGCCCGTCCGAAGCGCCCCGGACTGATGTTCACCGGCTACCAGGACATGCCCGCCGAGACCGTGCACGCGTGGCGCGACCTGTGGTTCCACACCGGCGACCGCGGCCGGCTCGACGCCGACGGGTACCTCTACTTCCGCGACCGACTCTCGGACTCGATCCGCCGCCGCGGGGAGAACGTCTCGTCCTGGGAGATCGAGCGGGTGCTGGCGACGCACCCGCGGGTGGACGCCGTCGCGGCCTACGGCGTGCCGTCGGCGCTGTCCGAGGACGACGTCATGGTCGCCGTCGTGCCGGTCGAGGGCGCGGAGCTGGACCCGGCCGAGGTCGTCGAGTACTGCCGCGGGCAGGTGACCGAGTTCGCGCTGCCCCGCTACGTCCGGGTCATGGCGGCGCTTCCCATGACGCCCAGCCAGCGCACCGAGAAGTACCGGCTCCGCGCCGACGGGGTCACCACCGACACCTGGGACCGGGAGGCCGCCCGTGCCTGAACGCTTCACCGTCACCACCCCGCGCGAGGGCGTGGCCCTGGTGACCATGGACCGCCCGGCCAAGCTGAACGCGATGGACCCGACGTTCTTCCGGGAGCTCACCGGGATCTGTGCGGACCTCGGCCACGACGACGGCGTGCGCGCGGCCGTGCTCACCGGCGCCGGCCGCGCGTTCTCCGCCGGCGGCGACATCGACTCCTTCCACGACCTCGACGGCGACACCGTCCGGGTGCGGGCCCACCTGCGCCGGGTCTACGACGCGTTCTGCGCCGTCGAGCGCTGCGCGGTCCCGGTGATCGGGGCGGTGAACGGGATCGCGCACGGCGGCGGCACCGAGCTGACCCTGGCCTGCGACATGGCGCTGGCGGGGGAGTCGGCGACGTTCGCGTTCCGGGAGCCGACGGTCGGCCTGACCCCGGGCTGGGGGATCGTGCGCGGTCCGCAGGTGATGGGCCGGGGTTGGACCCGCCTGCTGGCGTTGACCGGGCGGGTGATCGACGCGGCGACCGCCGAGCGGGCCGGGCTGGTGCAGGAGGTGGTGCGCGACGACGAGCTGCTCGGCCGGGCGCTGGACCTCGCCTCCGAGACGGCCGCGCTGCCGCCGCTGGCCGTGCAGGTGGGGAAGGCGTTCGTCAACCGCGACACCGACGCCGGGTTCGCCGAGTCGATCGAGGCCACCGCGCTGCTGTTCACCACCGCCGAGCACCGCGACGCCGTCGCGGCGTTCCGTGCCGCGCGGGGCCGCGGCTGAGCCCCACCCGTCCCCGCCGACGAGATCGGCGTCTGCGTAGATCCACGCTGGACCCCGGGCCCGGACCCGGGCAGGCTGCGCCGGTGACTCCCGATCACCCCGTCGCCGCCGCCTGGTCGGACTGGCTCGACATCCTCACCGTGGCCGGCTACCCGGCGCATGCGATGCCCCGTCCGCCCGCCGACCCGGAGGAGCTGGCCGACGCCCAGATCCAGGCCCGTATCCGGTTCCCCGACGAGCTGCGCGGGCTCTACGCCCTGGCCGACGGTCAGTTCCCCGGCTTCCCCCGCGGCCCCGGCCCGCACCCGCCGTCGACGAACCTGTTCCCGACCTCGGACTTCCTCACCGTCGCCGACGCGCTCGTGCACTGGGGCGGCTGGAAGGACCTGCACGCCGAGTACGGCCCGTCCGGCATCGCCGACTTCGACCGGAACATCACCGTGCGCGGTGACGACCCGGTGCGCCGGGAGTACTGGAACCTCGGCTGGTGGCCGCTGGCCATGGACGGCGGCGGGAACTTCCTCGCCGTCGACACGGACCCGGCGCCCGGCGGCGCGATCGGGCAGGTGATCGTCGCCGGGCCGGACGAGGACGAGCGCCGGGTGCTGGGCACCGGCGTCGCCGACTACCTGCGGCGGCTGACCGCCTCCGACGTCCCGGCGGCGGAGTTCCCGGACGAGGACCCGGACGACCCGGCCGCCGCCGTGCTCTGGTGGGACGTCGACGAGCTGCGGTGACGCCGCGGTGACCACGTCCGGGAGCGCCGTCGCGCCCCGCCGCGACGACGACCCGGAGCGGGTCGGGCCCTATGCCGTCGTCGGCGTGCTCGGTGCCGGCGGGATGGGCCGGGTCTACCTGGGCCGCGACGGCCGCGGCCGGCCGGCCGCGGTCAAGGTCATCCGTCCCGAGCTGGCGACCGACCCGGCCTTCCGGGTCCGGTTCCGCGGCGAGGTGGAGGCGGCGCGGCGGGTCCCGGCCCGCGTCACCGCGCAGGTGCTCGACGCCGACGCCGAGGCCGACCGGCCCTGGGTGGCGACGCGGTACCTGCCGGGGCCGTCGCTGGACCGGCAGGTGCGGGCGCACGGCCCGCTGTCCGGGCGCGCGCTGCGCCGGGTGGCCGCGGGCCTTCTCGACGGGCTGGTCGCGGTGCACGGCGCGGGGCTCGTCCACCGCGACCTCAAGCCGTCGAACGTCCTGCTCACCCGTCGCGGCCCGCGGATCATCGACTTCGGCATCGCCCGCGCCGCCGACCGGACCCGGATCACCACGACCGGGCGTCTCGTCGGCACCCCGGCCTACATGTCGCCCGAGCAGGCCCTCGGCGACGGCCCGGTCGGCCCGGCCGGGGACGTGCACGCGCTCGGGTCGGTGCTGGTGTTCGCCGCGACCGGTCGTGCGCCGTTCGCGGCCCCGTCGGCGGCGGCGGTGCTGTTCCGGGTTCTGCACGGGGAGCCGGACCTGGGCGGGACACCGGAACCGGTGCGCGGGTGGGCGGCCCGCTGCCTGGCCCGAGACCCGGCCGATCGGCCGTCGCCGGAGACGTTGCGCGCCGAGCTGCGCCGCCCGGCCCGGCGCCGTGCGGCGGTCGTCGCGGGCGGGCTCGTGGCCGCGGGGGTCGTGGGCGGTGCCCTGCTGTGGCCGGGGCTCCCGTCCGGGTCCGGTGCCGCCCCGACACCCGCCCCGACCCCCGCTCCGGTGACGGCCTCCGGGCCCGCCGTCGACCCGCGGGTGCCCGGGGCCGGGCCGGCGGTCACCACGGCGCCGGGCCGCCCCGCTGCCACCGTGTCCGCCGAGGTCGGCCTCGGCCACCGGGGAGGACCGGTGGTGGCCGGCGTCGGCCGGGTCTACGTCGCCGATCCGGAGTCCGGTGCCGTGGACGTCCGCGACCCGTCGGGGGCGGCGGTCGGCCGCGTCGACGTCGGGCGCTTCCCGTCGGCTCTCGCGCTGTCCCCGGACGGCACCCGGCTGTTCGTCACGCTGTCCACCTCGCCGACCCGGGTCCTCGCCGTCGACACCGCCACGCTGCGGGTGACGGCCCGCGCGGACGTCGCACCGGAGGCGGCCGACGCGTCGATCCTGCGGGCCGCCGAGATCCGGGTCGCCCCGGACGGCGGATCGGTGATCGTGCTGGACCCGCGCAGCCGCCGGGTCCTCGCGCTCGACTCGGACACCCTGCGCGTGCGAGCGACCCGCGTGCTGCCCGGAGAACCGGCGTCGCTGACGTCGTCCCCGGACGGCAGCCGCATCGCCGTCGCCGCCGGTGACGGGTTCGCGACCGGCACGGTGACCGTCCTCGACGGCTCCACACTCGAGCCGACCGGGACCTCGGCGTCCGGCGCGGACCCCGCCGGGTTCGCCGACGACGGCCGCGCGCTCTACCTGGCGAACTCCCGGCCCGGGGCTGACCCCGGGCTGAGCGGGGTGCAGTTCCTCGGACCCGCCCCCTCCCGGCTCGCGCTGGACGCGCCGGACCGGCTGCGCCTCGGGCCGGGCGGGGGGTGGCTCTACGTGACGCGGCCGGACGCCGGGGAGCTGGTCGTCGTCGCGACGTCGACGCGGCGGGTGGTCGCGACCGTCCCGGCCCCCGGGATCGAGGACGTCGCCGTCGCCCCCGACGGGCGCGCCGCCTACGTCGTCGCCGGCGGCACGCTCCGGGTGCTGACCGGATGACCGGCGGGGTCAGTACAGGCGGTAGGAGGTGCGGGCGACGGTGAAGCCGTGCCGGGTGGAGCCGTTCCGGCACGCCACCCCGTCCTCCCGGCTGGCGCAGACGACGTCACCGCGGCGGATCGCCCGCCCGTAGTCCAGGACCGGCAGCGACGGGTCGGCCACCGTGTCGCCGACGCACGTCAGGGTCGCGGCACCGGACCCCGCCAGCGCGACCCCGGTGCCGTAGGCCAGCGGGCAGTCCGCGGGCGCCGGCGGCACCTGCCAGGTCCGTTCGGTGACGTCGCACCGGACGCCGTCGCCACCGCCGCCGCTCTCGCTGCCGATCAGGCAGCTGATGTTGCCGGTGGGGGAGCGGAAGCGCAGCGCGTCGGTCCCGAACCGGGTGTCCGCGGCGGTGTCGACGACGCTCGCCCCGACGGCGGGGTCGCCCGGGTCCGTCGCCGCCGCGGTCGCCGGGGGCGTGGAGCTCGGAGTGGCCTGCGCGGTCACCGGGGCGGAGGACGTCGGGCCCGTCGTGGCGGTCAGGTCGCCCGTCGCGTCGTCGCGGCCCGGGCCGAGGACCGCGACCGTCACCGCCGACCCGAGCAGCGCCGCCGTGACGACCGCGGCGGCGGCGAGCAGGGTCCGCCGGCGGCGGCCGGTCGCGGCCGGGCCCGGGCCTGGGCCCGGGGCCGGGGCCGGGGAGTCGGGCCGGGGGCCCGCGACGAGCGTCGGGCGGGGGTCCGCGACGGCGGTCGCCCGCAGTGTCGGCGTCGCGGGCGCCGCGGTCAGCCACTCGCGCGCGATGGCGGCGCTCGGCCGGTCGGCCGGGTTCTTGGCCAGGAACGCCCCGACGACGCCGGTCAGCGGGCCCAGCCCCGCACCGAGCTCGGGTTCGGTGTAGACGACGCGGTAGAGCGTCCCGGCCGGTGTGCCCGCCGCGAACGGCGTGCGCCCGGTCGTGACGGCGCACAGCAGCGACCCGAGCGAGAACACGTCCGAGGCCGGCCCGATCTCCCCGGCCCCGGCGACCTGCTCCGGCGACATGTACTCCGGCGTGCCCACGACCTGCCCGGACGCGGTCAGCCTGGTGCCGTCGACGGCCCGGGAGATCCCGAAGTCGATCAGGCGCGGCCCGTCCGCGGCGAGGAGCACGTTCGACGGCTTGAGGTCGCGGTGCACGAGCCCCACGGCGTGCAGGGCGGCGAGACCCTCGGCCAGCCCGGTGCCGAGCGCGGCCGCCCGGTCCGGGGGCAGGGGCCCGTGGGCGGCGAGCTCGTCGTGCAGCGACGGCGCGTCGAGGTGGGCGGTCGCGAGCCACGGCCGCGGCGCGTCCGGGTCGGCGTCGAGGAAGGCCGCGGTGTAGCGGGCCGGAGCGAGCGCGGCCAGCGAGACCTCGCGCCGGAAACGGGCGCGGAACCCGTCGTCGTCGACGAGCTCGGTGTGCACCAGCTTGATCGCCGCCGGTGTCCCGGACGGGTCCACCCCGAGCAGGACTCGTCCCATCCCGCCCGCGCCGAGGACGCCCCGGATCCGGAAGCGCCCCACCGACGTGGGGTCGTCCGGGCCGAGGGTCTCCATCGGACGGAGACGCTAGCCGGAGCGCGCGGCCGGAGACAGCGTCCGGCCGGGCGATCGTCTCCGCCACGGCCCCACGGCCGACGTCGGATCGATCAGTAGGCGTCGAAGGAGGCGCGGGAGGCGGCGAAGCCGTGCCCGGTCGCGGCGTTGCGGCACTCGACGCCGGTCCGGCGGCTCACGCACGTCACGTCACCGCTGCGCAGGGCCTGCCCGTACTCCAGCGGGGCGGCCGACGCGTCGGCGACGGTGTCGCCGCCGCAGGTCGGACCCGCCGGTGAGGTCCCGGTCAGCGCCAGGCCGGCGCCCCATCCGGCGGTGCAGTCGGCCGGTGCCGGCGGGAGCTGCCACCGGCGTTCGGTGACGTCGCAGCGCACCCCGTCGGCATCGAGGACGCAGCCGATGTTGCCGGTGGGGGAGCGGAACCGGAGGGGATCGGTACCGAACGGTGCGCCGTCGACGACGGTGGCTCCGGCGGCCACGTCCTCCCCGGCCGGGGGCGTCGCGGCGACCTGGCCCGGCGCCGTCGTCGTGGCGGTCGGGTCCTGGGTGGACGCACCGCCGAGCAGGACCCCGGCGACGATCGCCGTGCCCGCGAGCAGGACCAGCGCCAGCGCCGCGGCCGCGACCACGGTGCGACGGCGACGGTCGTGGCCGGGCTCGGCGAACGCGTCGGTCCGCGGCGGGAGTGGCTCCCAGCCGTTGCCGAACCCCGGTGCCGGCATGAGCGGGCCCTGGTCGAGGGGCCGGTAGGGGGCGGTGTGGTGCGGCACCGGGCCCAGCTGCGGACCCTGGTGCGGGATCGGGCCCTGCTGAGGGAACGGGCCCTGGTGCGGGACGCCGGGGACGGGCGGAGCCTGCCGGAACGCGGTCGCGTCGCCCTGCACGGGCATCGCCGAGCCGTGTGATCCGCCGGGCTCCTCCTCCGGCACCGCCGGCCACGGCAGCGGTGGTGTGCGGGGCGGCGCCGTGCCACCGGACACGCCGGGTTCCGGCGACCGCCGGGTCGATCCCCCCACGGGACCGGCGGCGGGATTCCCGGCACGAGCGCTGACGGGCAGCGACTGCTCGTCGGACGACCGCGGACCGGGCACCGGCGGCGCCGGCCTCCCCGCCGGGTCACCGAGGTGGGGTGACGTCTGCCCTGGCCGTGTGTCCCGGTCGCCCGGTTCCGGAGAAGTCATCAGGCGGGCACGCTAATGATCTGTACCGGCCGGGACAGCGGCCGTTCGGCGTAGTCGAGCCCACCGGTGTACCCGCCCGGGCGAACGGCCTGGCCGCTCCATGACCCGGCGTGACCACCGCCGGACGGACCCGGCCGACGGCGTGGGTGGGTCGGCGATCGGTGGACGAGCGGTCACCCGGCGACGGGCGCTCCGGTGGCCTCCTGAACCCCCCGCGCCGCCAGACGGTCGGCGCGCTCGTTCTCCGGATGCCCGGCATGGCCCTTGACCCAGAACCACTCCACGTCGTGCCCGGCCACGGCGGCGTCGAGCTCGCGCCACAGGTCGGCGTTCTTCACCGGTTCGTTGTTGCTGGTCCGCCACCCGCGGGACTTCCAGCGCGGGATCCACTGGGTGATCCCGTTGCGGACGTAGGTGCTGTCGGTGTGCAGGTGCACCGTCGAGCGGCGGGTCAGACAGCCCAGAGCGCGGATGGTCGCGGTCAGCTCCATCCGGTTGTTCGTGGTCACGCCGGCCTCGCCGCCGTACAGCTCCCGCTCGTGCGCGCCGTAGCGCAGCACCGCGCCCCACCCGCCCGGGCCGGGGTTGGGCACACATGCGCCGTCGGTGAAGATCTCGACGATCGACGACGGGGTATCGGCCACGCCGGCGAACGTACCGGGCCGGGCACGGTTCACCGCCCGGGCTCGGCTCACCGTCCGGGGTAGCGGCGGGCGTAGTGCGTGGGTGGCTCGCCGAACAGGCCGGTGACGTCGCGGACCAGGTGCGGCTGGTCGGTGTAGCCGAGGTCCGCGGCCAGTCCCGCCCAGTCGATCGCGTCGCCGGCGGCCATCCGCTCGGTCACCTCGTGCAGGCGGTACCGGCGGATCACCCACTTCGGCCCGACGCCGACGTGCTCGGCGAAGAGCCGCTGCAGGCGCCGGACGCTGCTGCCGGTCGCGTCGGCGAGCTGGTCCACCCGCCCGATCGACCGGTCGGCCGCGGCCAGTGCGACCGCGTCCCCGGCCTCCCGCCCACCCTCCGGCGGTTCGGTCCCCGGCAGCAGCGAGCGCAGCCAGCTCTCGAGCGAGGAGGCGTCGACCGGCTCGTCCGGACGCCCCCGCAGACCGGGGACCGACCCCGCCGGCACCGTCCGGTCGGTGAGCGCCGAGACCGGGCCGTCGAGGAACGCGCGGAACGCACCCGGCCGGAACGCCGCACCGACGACGCGCCCGGTCCCCTCCAGCACCCTGACGACGTGCCGCCGGGAGACGCCGTGGACCTCCGGTTCCGCGCCCGGCCGGACCGTCAGGTGCACCTGCGGGTACGGGGCGATCTTCTGGCGGTACGGGGTGTCGTAGTCCCAGGAGACGGCCCAGTACCCGGCGACGAACGGCGCCAGGTCCGGCGCGGGATCCGGGAACTCGTGGCGCTGGAACCGCGTCCACGCGCCGTCCAGCTCCCGGGGGTCACGCGCCACGCGGAGCAGTATCGGCCACCGGGGTTCCGGCGCCGGTGTCGCGTTCGTCCAAGACGGATCTCGGCCGTGCGTCCTACCGTCCCCGCATGATCTCCGCCGCCCCGGTCACCGCCCACCTGATCTCCGCCGCCGCTGCCCCGCACGACGCGATCGCCGACGCCCTCGCGGACCGTCCACTCGACGCCCCGACCCCGTGTGCGGAGTGGGACGTCCGAGCACTGGTCCGGCACCTCCTCTACTGGACCCCGGTCCTGGCCGCGACCGGCCGCCGCGCGGTCCCGGCGCCGCCGGCGCCCGACGAGTCCGCGGTCGTGGTCGGCGACGGCTGGCCGGCCGCCCTCGCCGCGTCGCGTGTCGATCTCGTCGCCGCGTGGGGCGACCCGGACGCCTGGACCGGCACGATCTCCATGGGCGGGCCGGAGGAGCTGCCCGCCTCGATGATCGGCGGGATGGTCCTCGGCGAGCTCGTCCTGCACGGCTGGGACCTGGCCCGCAGCGCCGGGGTGGAGATCAGCTGGCCGGACGAGGTGCTCGACGGTGCGCTCACCGCCGTCGGTGCGATGGCCGAGCAGGGGAGGGGGATGGGCGTCTTCGCCGACGCCGTTCCCGTTCCGGACGACGCCCCGACGCTGGACCGGGTCGTCGCCCTCTCCGGCCGGGACCCGCGGTGGACGGCCTGAGCGCTCCTCCGCGGGGCGAATTCGTCCGGGACGGGCGTATCGCGTAGACCCTCGTCGCCGTTGGACCACCGTGCGATATCCGCACGCAAACGTCGTCCACCGCGAGGGGCTCCTCATGCGCAAATCCGTCCTGCTCCCCATCCTGTTCGTCGCCGCCTGCTTCCTGGCCGGCTGTGGTGGAGGCGGGCCCGCATCGGCGCCCGCCACCGTCACCCAGACCGTTCCGGCCGCCGCGCCGACGTCGGACCCGGCCGCCTCACCGTCCACGGCCCCGGTGAAGGACGTGACGCTCCCGGACGTCGAGGGGAAGAACGGCCGCATCGTGTTCGAGCAGCTGACCGAGCTCGGCCTGACGAACTTCGAGATGGCGTCCCGGGACGAGGAGGACAAGTTCGTGGTGAACCCTGCGAACTGGACCGCCGTGGAGATCGAGCCCGGCCCGGGGGAGACGGTGAAGTCGGACTCGACGGTCGTGGTCACCATGACGAAGAAGGGCTGATCGCCCGGACTCCGCCGCGATCTGCGGGGAGTCACGCGGTCGTCACACAACAGTCGTCCCGTCTCCACCTGCCGTCTCAGCCGGGCCGGGACTCTGGCCGTATGAGCGAGAGCAGCACCGAGTACGCCGACCCGGGTTGGCCGCACGAGCCGAGCGAGGCGGCCCGCGCGAACGGCCCGTGGGCCCCGATCGACGTCCACACCCCGGCGCGCGACGCCGCGTAGTCCCTTCACCACGGCATCACCCCGGCGTCGTCGAACCCGCCGGTCGGCCCGTCCTCGGGCAGGGCCGCGAGCCGCAGCGCGATCGCCGGGCCCTGCTCCGGGGTTGCGCCGGCCGTCTCGACGGTCGTCGCGTGGCCGCCGCACCGTCGTTCCGGGGCCGTCGCCGGCCTCGTCCGGACCGCGATACGCCTGTGACCGCCTACGCCGAGACGTGGCGCCGGGTGGCCGGGAGCAGCAGGAGCACCCCCACGACGAGGTTGGCGACCATGAAGATCGCCGAGTCGGTCTCGCCCTCCACGAGCAGCTTGTACGAGCCGAAGTAGAGCTGCGCCGTGACCAGGCAGGTCAGCACGTGCCAGGCGCCGCGGCGCCCGCGCCACAGCCCCGGCAGGCTCGCCGCCGCCGTGATGGTCAGGACCAGTCCGACGGCGGCGAAGGCCACGGCGGCCGGGCTGCCGACCGCGGGGTTGACGTCGGGGGAGACGAACAGGCCGAAGTAGACCAGCCCGAAGCATCCGAACCCGGTCAGCACCACGACGATCACGGCGACGACGACCACCGGGACCGGGGGACGCCGCCGGGCGACGGTCGGGGGCGTAGTGGCGGGACGGGTCATGACGGCCTCCGGAGGTCCGGGCTGGACGGGTGCGTCAGGGTGCTCGTCACCCCGTCTCGGGCGCCCGAGACGAGGGTCCCGTCCATGTCGGGACATCTCGTCCCGTGACGAACGGGCCGTGTTCGGCGACTCTTCACCGGTGACCGCCCTCGTCAGCCGCGCCGCCCGGCACCGGCCGTGGCCGTCGCGCGCGGTCATCGGGGTGGGTTCCGGCGCGGCCGTCCTCGGGATTTGCGCGGGCGGATGTGCGCTGGTCGCGGCCAACGTCGCGGCCGGCGCACCCGCCGAGGACGGGCCCGTCTTCTGGCCGATACTGCTCGTCGGAGCCGTCTCGTATGCCGTCGTCGGGGCCTGGCTGGTCGCCCGCCGCACCGCCGGACTGCTGGGACCGGTGTTCCTGGGTGTCGCCCTGAGCCTGGCGGCCGCGCTGACGACCCGGGCGTACGGCGTCCACGGGCTGCAGGTCGTCGACGGGCTGCCGGGGGACCGCTGGGCGTTCTGGGTGGCGGCCTGGGTGTGGGTGCCGGGCCTGTTGTCGCTGCTGACCGTCGTGCCGCACGGCGTCCCGGACGGTGCTCTCGCGTCGGGCCGGTGGCGTCCGGCGCTCGCCGTCAGCGTCGTCGCCGTCACGGTCGCACGCTGAGCTGGGCGATCACGCCCTACGACCGGCTGGACGGCCCGGTCCTCGACGCGACGATCGGGCCGAACCCGGTGGCGGTCCCGGTGGCGACGTCGAGGCTGGTCGACCTCGCGAGCGGCCCGGTGCTGCTCGCGGGCGTCGCGCTCGCCGTCGCGTCACTGGTCCTGCGGTGGCGCCGCGCCGACCCCGACCGCCGCCGAGCCCTGGCCTGGGTGCTCTACGGCGTCGGGGTGAGCGTCGTCTGGACGGGACTCGCGATCCTGCTCGACGCCACGGCGCTCTCCGCGGTCTCGATGGCGGCGCTCCCGGTGTGCTTCCTGGTCGCGGTCACCCGACACCGGTTGTGGGACCTCCAGATCGTGGTCCGCCGGTCGCTGGTCTACGGCGGGCTCACCGCGATCGTGGCCGCCGCCTACGCCGGGATCGTCGGGCTCCTCGGCGGGGCGGTGGGCGCGAGCACCGGGGCGCCGATCGTCGCGACGGCGGTGGTGGCGATGCTCGTCCTGCCGCTGCACCACGTCCTGCGCCGGACGGTCAACCGGGTGATCCACGGCCAGGCCGAGGACCCGCTGGTGACGACCACCGCGCTCGGCCGACGCCTGGGCTCGGCGGTCACCCCCGACCAGCTCACCACCGTCGTCCTACCCGAGATCCTCGACGGCGTGGTGCGGGCGCTGCGGCTGCGGCACCTGTCCCTGGTGATGACCGACGGCGCGACGTTCTCCAGCGGGGTGGCCGGGGCGGATCCGCTCGAGCTGCCGCTGCGTCACGCGGGACGTCCGGTCGGCACCCTCCGGGTCGTCCCCGCCCGCGGCGGGCTGACGCGGGCCGAGCGCCGGGCCGTCGACGACGTCGCCGCGCACGCCGCCGTCGCCGCCCACGGTGTCCTGCTGATGGGGGAGCTGCAGCGTGAGCGTGAACGGGTCGTCGTCGCCCGCGAGGAGGAACGCCGCCGTCTGCGTCGCGAGCTGCACGACGGGGTCGGGACCGCGCTCGCCGCCGCGCGCCTGCAGGCCGAGTCGGCGCGGGACCTGATGACCGAGCACCCGCGCGAGGGGCTGGCCCTTCTCGACCGGCTCACCGTCGCGTTGCGCGACGCGGTCCACGACGTCCGGGCGGTCACCCGCAAGCTGCGCCCCGCGACGCTCGACGAGCTCGGTCTGGCCGGCGCGCTGCGCGAGCTCGGGGCCCGCTCCGCCTCGGCCGGGCGGGCCGTCGAGGTCGACGTCGGGGAGCTCGGCGAGGTCCCGGCCGCGGTGGAGGTGGCCGCCTACCTGGTCGCGGCCGAGCTGGTGACCAACGCCTGCCGGCACTCCGGCGCGTCCCGGATCGCGGTGTCCGTTCGCCGCGACGGTGAGCTGCGGGTGCGGGTCACCGACGACGGGTGCGGGATCGGGCCCGGCGCCGAACCCGGCGTCGGCCTGGCGTCGGTGCGACGGCGCGTCGACGAGGTCGGCGGGCGGATGGTCCACCACGACGGCCCCGGCACCACCCTCGAGGTCCGGCTGCCCCTGGAGTCCCGATGACCGTGCGTGTGCTCGTCGTCGACGACCATCCGCTCTACCGGGAGGGGATCCGCAGCGCGGTCCGCGCGATGACCGGCATCGAGGTGGTGGGGGAGGCCGTCGACGGCGACGACGCCGTCCGGCAGGCCCGCGACCTGGCCCCGGACGTCGTCCTGATGGACCTGCACATGCCCGGGACCAACGGGGTGGACGCCACCCGCGCCCTCCGCGCGGCCGACCCGCGTACCGCCGTGCTGGCGCTGACCATGCTCGACGACGACCAGGCCATCTCGGCCGCGCTGCGGGCGGGAGCGTCCGGCTACCTGCTCAAGGGCGCGGGGCGAGCCGAGATCGAACGCGCGATCGTCGGTGTCGCGGAGGGCGGGATGGTCGTCGGGGACGGCATCGCCGCCCGCGTCCGGCAGTGGTTCAGCGCCGGGAGCGACGCCTCGCCCGCGATGCCGTTCCCGTCCCTGACCGGTCGCGAACGCGAGGTCCTCGGACTCGCCGCCCACGGCCTGACGAACGCGGCCATCGCCCGCCGGCTCTCGCTGTCGGAGAAGACCGTCCGCAACAACGTCAGCAACGTCTTCGCGAAGCTGGGCGTCGCGACCCGGTCCGCGGCGGTGGCGAAGGCACGGGACGCGGGCCTCGGCGTCGGGCCGCTCTGAGACCCCGGCCGCGCGTCCGCTCAGCCGGCCGCCCGCGTCGGCCTGCCCGGCTTCCTCGTCCAGCTGCGTTCGAAGGCCTCGATCGCCGGCCGCGCTCGAACGGGTGAACCAAGATCACCCGCATGGCCACCTGTCGTTATCCGGATCATGCAGAGACGCGCAGTGGCGGTCGCGGTGTCCATCCTCGCGGGGGCTCTTCTCCTCGGCGCAGGAACGGCACTCGCTTCGCCGAAAGGTGGAGACTCCGCAGGCCTGACCTCGATCACCAAGCTCGAGGACCTGCGCGGTCTGCCGTGCGGTGCCGACACTCAGTTCGGCGAGGGGCGGGTCGACTTCCGCATCTTCGGTCCGCCGCAGCAGTCGACCATCCAGTGGCACTGCGTGACCGAGGACACGGCTCCGCTCACGGACCAGGAGGACATTCCCTATGACCTCTACCCGGATCTGACGCCGGACGAGAACGCCCTTCCCCTCGGCTGACCGCAAGATCGCCAGACGGGCAGCGAAACGCGTCAGACCTGACGCGAAACGCTGCCCGGATGCTGATCACGCTCTGAGGCGGATCTGCTGGTCCCGCAGAGCCGGGGCCGCCTGCATCGCGCAGACGCCCCCGGACGGTGAGATCGGTTCACCAGCCCCGCGAACGCCATTCCGGCAGGGCCGGGCGCTCGGTGCCCAGGGTCGTGTCGTCGCCGTGGCCCGGGTAGACCCAGGTGTCGTCCGGCAGCTCGCCGAAGACCCGGTTCTCCAGGTCGGAGACCAGCGACTCGAAGTCCTCCGCCGACCAGGTCTTGCCCGGCCCGCCCGGGAACAGGGAGTCACCGGTGAACAGGTGCGGCGAGACCGGGTCGCGGTAGAGCAGGGCCACCGAGCCGGGCGTGTGCCCGCGCAGGTGGATCACCTCGAGCTCGATGTTCCCGAAGTGGATCCGGCCGCCGTGCTCGACGAACTCGTCCATCGGGATCGGCAGCTCGGGGGCGTCGACCGGGTGCGCGATCAGCCGCGGCTCGAACATCCCGGCCACGGCGCCGAGGGCCTGCCAGTGGTCGTGGTGACGATGCGTCGTGACGAGATGGCGCAGGTCGGCACGGTCGTCGCCGGTGCCGACGAGCTCGGTCAGGCGCTCCGGCTCGGCCGCCGCGTCGATCAGCAGGGCCTCGTTGGTGGCCTTGCAGACGAGCAGATAAGCGTTGTTGTCCATCTCGCCGACCGACACCTTGGTGATCGTCAGTGCGTCGAGATCGCGGCGGATCGCCGCTCCGCCGGGGTCGGTGTGCCCGCTGTAGTTCTCCAGGACGTCCACCCGGGCACCCTATCGAGCCGGGGCCGGTCCGTGCCGGGGTGCAGACCCCCGCACGATCCACGTCGAACATGTGTGCGACCCTGCATCCGGATCCTCCGGTTCCGGTCTGCCGACCACGGAGACCGGCCGGGTCCGGTGGGGAAGACGAGCGGTCCGTCCGGTGTTGAACGGATCGTCGGCCCGGTGGCGCCGCCACCGAGGGCGCGCGCTCGTCGCGTCCGGACGGTCGCCCACCGAGCGGGATCCCCAGGAGTCCCACTCGGCAGGTTCTTGTCGGGGGCCCCGCTTAGCATCGATCGAGGGCGCGGCAGGGTGCGTCCGCCGCTCCGCGCGGCCACCGCCCGCACACCGTGCCGACGACACATCCGTCCGCTCCAGGAGGCGCGCATCGTGACCGACCACAGCACCGACGGTCGTTCCGCCGTCCTGCGCCGGGCCGAGGACGCCCCGGACGGCCCACGGCTGGTCGTGCGTGGCGCACGCGAGCACAACCTGCGCGGGGTCGACCTCGACCTGCCGCGCGACGCGATGATCGTGTTCACCGGCCTGTCCGGGTCCGGCAAGTCCAGCCTGGCGTTCGACACGATCTTCGCCGAGGGCCAGCGCCGCTACGTCGAGTCGCTCTCGGCCTACGCCCGGCAGTTCCTCGGCCAGATGGACAAGCCCGACGTCGACTTCATCGAGGGGCTGTCCCCGGCGGTGTCGATCGACCAGAAGTCGACCAACCGGAACCCGCGGTCCACGGTCGGCACGATCACCGAGGTCTACGACTACCTGCGCCTGCTCTACGCCCGCGCCGGCATCCCGCACTGCCCCACCTGCGGGCACGTGATCGAGAAGCAGACGCCGCAGCAGATCGTCGACCAGGTCCTGGAGATGGACGAGGGCAGCCGTTTCCAGGTGCTCGCCCCCGTCGTCCGGACCCGCAAGGGCGAGTTCGTCGACCTGTTCTCCTCGCTGCAGAGCCAGGGCTACTCCCGCGTGCTCGTCGACGGCACGGTGCACCCGCTCTCGGAGCCGCCGAAGCTCAAGAAGCAGGAGAAGCACGACATCGCGGTCGTCGTGGACCGGCTCTCGGTCAAGGCGAGCGCCAAGCAGCGCCTCACCGACTCGGTGGAGACCGCGCTGCGCCTGGCCGACGGCCTCGTCGTGCTGGACTTCGTCGACCTCGAGGAGGACGACACGAACCGCGAGCGCCGGTTCTCCGAGCGGATGGCCTGCCCGAACGGGCACCCGCTGAGCCTCGACGACCTCGAGCCCCGCACGTTCTCGTTCAACTCGCCCTACGGCGCCTGCCCGGAGTGCAGCGGTATCGGGATCAAGAAGGAGGTCGACCCGGAGCTGGTCGTCCCCGACCCGGACCAGACGCTCGAGGGCGGTGCCATCGCGCCGTGGGCCGGCGGGCACAACGCCGAGTACTTCGGACGGCTGCTGTCGGGGCTGTCGAAGGCGATCGGCTTCCGGATGGACACGCCGTGGAGCAAGCTCGGCGCGGCCGCCCAGAAGGCCGTCCTGCACGGCAGCGACGACCAGGTGCACGTGCGCTACCGCAACCGCTACGGCCGCGAGCGCTCGTACTACGCCAACTTCGAGGGCGTCATCCCGTTCCTCGACCGGCGCCTGGACCAGACGGAGTCGGACTCGCAGCGCGAGCGCTACGAGGGCTACATGCGCGACGTCCCGTGCCCGGCCTGCGGGGGAGCGCGACTGCGGCCCGAGGTCCTCTCGGTCACCCTCGGGGAGCGCTCGATCGCCGACGTGTCGGCGATGTCGGTCGCGCGCTGCGCGGACTTCCTCAATCACATGGTGCTCGACGAGCGCGGCGCGATGATCGCCGGTGCGGTGCTCAAGGAGATCCAGGCCCGTCTGAGGTTCCTGCTCGACGTCGGGCTGGAGTACCTCTCGCTGGACCGGGCCGCGGGCACGCTCTCCGGTGGCGAGGCGCAGCGGATCCGGCTGGCCACCCAGATCGGGTCCGGCCTGGTCGGGGTGCTCTACGTCCTCGACGAGCCGTCGATCGGCCTGCACCAGCGCGACAACCGGCGACTGATCGACACGCTGACCCGGCTGCGGGACCTCGGGAACACGCTGATCGTCGTCGAGCACGACGAGGACACGATCCGGTCCTCGGACTGGGCGGTGGACATCGGGCCGGGCGCCGGCGAGCACGGCGGCTACATCGTGCACAGCGGCAGCGTCGAGGGGCTGGAGTCGCACGACACGTCGCTGACCGGTGCCTACCTCTCCGGCCGGCGCTCGATCGCCGTGCCGGAGAGGCGACGCAAGCTCGACCCGAAGCGCAAGCTCACCGTCGTCGGGGCCCGCGAGCACAACCTGCACGGCATCGACGTCGACATCCCGCTCGGCGGGCTCGTCTCGGTCACCGGCGTGTCCGGCTCCGGCAAGTCGACGCTGGTCAACGACATCCTGGCCACGGTCCTGGCGAACCGGCTCAACGGCGCCCGCCAGGTGCCCGGCCGGCACACCCGGATCAACGGGGTGGACCAGCTGGACAAGCTGGTGCGGGTGGACCAGTCGCCGATCGGGCGGACCCCGCGGTCGAACCCCGCCACCTACACCGGGGTGTGGGACAAGGTCCGCAACCTGTTCGCCTCCACCACCGAGGCGAAGGTGCGCGGCTACCAGGCGGGCCGGTTCTCGTTCAACGTCAAGGGCGGACGCTGCGAGGCGTGCTCCGGCGACGGCACGATCAAGATCGAGATGAACTTCCTGCCGGACGTCTACGTGCCCTGTGAGGTGTGCAAGGGGGCCCGGTACAACCGGGAGACCCTCGAGGTGCACTACAAGGGCAAGACCGTGGCCGACGTGCTGGACATGCCGATCGAGGAGGCCGCGGAGTTCTTCGCGCCGATCACCTCGATCAGCCGCTACCTGACGACGCTGGTCGACGTCGGCCTGGGCTACGTCCGGCTCGGGCAGCCCGCCCCGACGCTGTCCGGCGGCGAGGCACAGCGCGTCAAGCTGGCCAGCGAGCTGCAGAAGCGCACCAACGGCCGGACCGTCTACATCCTCGACGAGCCGACCACCGGCCTGCACTTCGAGGACATCCGCAAGCTGCTCGGCGTGATCCAGGGCCTGGTCGAGAAGGGCAACTCGGTGATCGTCATCGAGCACAACCTCGACGTCATCAAGACCTCGGACTGGGTCATCGACATGGGTCCCGAGGGCGGCGAGGGCGGTGGCACCGTGGTCGCGCAGGGCACGCCGGAGCAGGTCGCGGCGGACGAGGCCAGCCACACCGGCCGGTTCCTGCGTCCGCTCGTCACGCCGGCGGAGAAGCCCGCCGCCCGTCCGGCGCGGCGCCGGAAGGTGGCCGCGGCGGGCTGAGCACGTCCGCCCGGCTTCCCGGCACCCGCGCCGGGCCGGCGCTCTGCCTGCGCGGCGCCGGCCGGGCGTTGCGCAGGCGGGTCGCAAGGACGAGGGCGTGGCGACGGGCGAGCGCCGCATACGCCCCGAGGACGCCCACGACGGCGTCGCGGCGGGGCACGCGCCAGGCCGGGTCCGCGGCCAGGGCGGCGGTGAACGCGCGCTGGGCCCGGAACTCCCGGCGTCCCGCCCGGCCGGAGACGGTGGCGGCGCTGATCCGATACCCGGCCACGGTCTCCCGCGACCCGGCCAGCGCGCCGTGGGGCAGCAGCCGCGCCCACAGGTCGATGTCCATCAGGAACACCTTGTCGCCGTCGAACCCACCGGCGGCGTCGTAGGCCGCCCGGCGGAACGTCACCGCCGCGGGTTGCCCGACCGGGTTCCCGCCGTGGCGCACGATCCGGCGGGCGACCTCCCGCGACGATCGGGTCCCGGTCAGGCCGCGCAGCCCGCGACCGGGGACCAGGACCCGGCCGTTCTCGTCGAGCATGTCGACCCGCCCCGACGCCAGCGAGAAGCGGTCGTCGCCCAGCGCGGCGACCTGCTGTGCCAGGCAGTCCGGGTACAGGACGTCGTCCGCGCACACGATCTTGACCAGCGGTGCGCGGGCCAGCTCGACGGCGAGTCTCCAGTTCTCGGCCAGCGTCACGGTGGGGTCCGCGCGCTCCAGCCGGATCCGCGGGTCCTCGAAGGACGCCACGACGTCCGCGGTGCCGTCGGTGCACCCGTTGTCCCGGACGACCAGCTCGAAGTCGGCGAACGTCTGGTCCAGCACGCTGCGCACGGCCCGGCTGATCAGAGCTGCACCCTGGTACACGGGGATGCACACCGACACGGCGGGGACCCCGGGCCGTGCCGGCCCCGGCGTCGTCATCGGAGCGTGAACGCGGAGCCGTCGAAGCGGTCCCCGGGCCGCAGGATCCGGTGTGTCTCGCACGTGCGGACCAGGTCCTTCGCCCTCTCCACGTACCGGTCGGGCAGGCCGTCGGCGTCGCGCATCCGGCCGAGGACCACGTTGCCCGGCCGCCGGTGGGCGGAGCGGGTGAGATCGTTGACCGAGAAGGCCCGGGCGGCCGTCGCCACGACGGTGTGCTTCCACATCGGCGCTCACGTCCTCTCCTGATCGACGTCGCGTGAGGGTACGACGCACAGTCACCCGGAAGAAGTACCGTTCGCCGCCCGGCCGCCGTTCCGGCAGGCCGGGGGCACGGGGTGGGGCCCGCGCCGGACGCGGCACCTGTTACTGTTCGGAATGCGACCACCCTGGTGCGCGTTGATTCGTGTGTCAGGGCGTCAAGAGGAGCCCCGCTCCCACCCGTCAGCCGAGAGGTGAACGGGTCCTGGTCCGGCCGGTTCGGCGTATTCGCCGTCCCTCGGCTGATCAACGGGTCTCTCTCTTGTCGTCGCCGACACATCAGCGACACCGAGGAGACCCCATCACCACAGAGACACGCATCAACGACCGCATCCGCGTTCCGGAGGTCCGACTCGTCGGCCCGAACGGGGAGCAGGTCGGCATCGTGCGTATCGAGGACGCCCTGCGGCTGGCACAGGAGTCCGAGCTCGACCTGGTCGAGGTCGCGGCTCAGGCCCGCCCGCCGGTCTGCAAGCTCATGGACTACGGCAAGTTCAAGTACGAGAGCGCGCAGAAGGCCCGCGAGTCCCGGCGCAACCAGCAGCTGACGGTGATCAAGGAGCAGAAGCTCCGGCCGAAGATCGACAAGCACGACTACGAGACGAAGCGCGGGCACGTCATCCGCTTCCTCGAAGGCGGCAACAAGGTCAAGGTCACCATCATGTTCCGTGGACGCGAGCAGTCGCGCCCGGAGCTGGGATACCGGCTGCTGCAGCGCCTCGCCGAGGACATCGGTGACCTCGCCGTCGTCGAGGCCAGTCCGAAACAGGACGGCCGGAACATGACGATGGTGCTGGCTCCGACGAAGAAGCCCGGCAAGAAGCCCTCGTCGTCGAACGCCTCCGAGGCACCGGCCGAGGCGCCCGCCGAGGTCGAAGCCTGAGAACCTCCGGCCCCGCCACGCGGCGGGGCCGGGACGCAGTACACCCGACGTCCCCCTCTGGGGCGACGTCACGGCGAACGGATCAACCATGCCCAAGAACAAGACGCACAAGGGGACCGCGAAGCGGATCCGCACCACCGGGAGCGGCAAGCTCATGCGCCAGCAGACCGGTCTGCGGCACCGGATGGAGGTCAAGTCGAGCAAGGAGACCCGCGACCTGTCCGGCATCGTCCCGCTCGCCAAGGCCGACGTGAAGCGCGTCAAGAAGCTGCTCGGTCGCTGACAGCGCCTTCAGCGCCGTCAGGATCCGCTTTCCCGCTGTACACCCGCCGCCGGTGACGACCACCCCCGCACCGCGCGGTTCCCCGAGAGACAGGACAGACCCATGGCACGCGTGAAGCGCGCGACGAACGCCCAGAAGAAGCGTCGCACCACGCTGGAGTCGGCCGCCGGCTACCGCGGACAGCGTTCGCGGCTGTACCGCAAGGCCAAGGAGCAGATGCTCCACTCCATGAACTACGCCTACCGGGACCGTCGCGCGCGCAAGGGCGACTTCCGGCAGCTGTGGATCACCCGGATCAACGCCGCGGCCCGCGCGAACGACATGACCTACAACCGCTTCATCCAGGGCCTCAAGGCCGCGGGTGTCGAGGTCGACCGCAAGAACCTCTCCGAGATCGCGATCAGCGACCCGGCCGCCTTCGCCGCCCTGGTGAAGATCGCCAAGGAGAACCTGCCCGAGCCGGGCACCCAGCAGGAGTCGGCGGCCTGATCAGGCCCCGCACCCCGGGTAAGGCAGCACCAGGTTCCGTGGCGACGCCCGGCACCGAGCGCACACCGCGCGTCGTCGCAGCACGCAAGTTGCTGCGCCGTGCGGGACGCGATCGGGCCGGGCGTTTCCTCGTGGAGGGTGCGCAGGCCGTCCGCGAAGCGCTGGACTGGGACGGCCGGATGCACGAGCTGTTCGTCACCGGCACCGCGTCGCTGCGGAACCCGGAGCTCGTCGAGCGGGCGCGGGAACGCGGCGTCCCGGTCGTCCCGGTGACCGACGCGGCGGCGGCCGGGCTGTCGGACACGGTCACCCCGCAGGGTCTGGTCGCCGTGTGCGACCTGCTCGACGTGCCGGTCGCCGTCGCACTCGGGGACGCCCCCTCGTTCGTCGCCGTCTGCGCCGGGATCTCCGACCCGGGCAACGTCGGCACCGTGACCCGCGTGGCCGACGCGGCCGGGTGCGACGCCGTCCTGCTCGCCGGGGACACCGTGGACCCGCACAACGGCAAGGCCGTCCGCGCCTCGACCGGGAGCGTGTTCCACCTCCCGCTGGCCCGGGACCGGGACGCCCCCGCCGTGCTGGACGCGTGCCGCGGCGCCGGGCTGGTCACGCTTGTCGCCGACGGGCGCGGCGAGGTCGACCTGCACGACCCGGCAGCCGCGCCGCTGCTCGCCGGCCCGGTCGCGTGGGTCCTCGGCAACGAGGCGCACGGTCCCGGCGCCGAGGTGCTGGTGGCGGCCGACCACCGGGTACGGGTGCCGATCCACGGCCGTGCGGAGAGCCTGAACCTGGCCACCGCGGCCGCGATCTGCCTCTACGCCTCGGTCGCCGCGCGGGCCGCCGCCGGTGCCCCGATCGCACCCTGAGCGCGGCCGGAGCGCCATCCGACCTGCGGGGAAACGGCTCGCCCGCCCCCTCTAGGATCGGTCGCATCATGAGTGACGAGCCCACGAGCGAGACCGCCGTGAACCCGCTGGACCCGGACGCGCTGAAGGCCGCCGTCGAGGCGGCGCGTGCCGCGTTCGACGCCGCGACGGATCTGGACGCGCTGGCCGCGGTCAAGCCCGCCCACCTCGGCGACCGGGGCCCGATCCCGCTGGCCCGCCGCGAGCTCGGCTCGCTGCCCGGCCCGGAGCGCGCGGACGCCGGCAAGCGCGTCAACGCCGCCCGCCAGGAGGCCCAGGCCGCCTTCGACGAGCGCCGTGCCGTGCTCGTGGAGGAGCGTGACGCCCGGGTGCTGGCCGAGGAGTCGGTCGACGTCACCCTGCCCTGGGACCGGCACCCGCGCGGTGCCCGGCACCCGATCACGCAGATCTCCGAGCGGATCGCCGACATCTTCGTCGGGATGGGCTGGGAGGTCGCCGAGGGCCCCGAGGTCGAGGCGTCCTGGCTGAACTTCGACGCGCTGAACTTCGGCAAGGACCACCCGGCGCGCACCATGCAGGACACGTTCTACCTGGGAGAAGGCGGCCAGGACTCGGGCACCGTCCTGCGCACGCACACCTCACCGGTGCAGGTCCGGTCGCTGCTCGAGCGCGAGCTGCCGGTCTACGTCGTCTGCCCCGGACGGACGTTCCGGACCGACGAGCTCGACGCCACGCACACCCCGGTGTTCCACCAGGTCGAGGGCCTGGCCGTGGACGAGGGACTGACGATGGCGCACCTCAAGGGCACCCTGGACGCGTTCGCGCGCGCCATGTTCGGCCCGGACGCGCGGACCCGGATGCGCCCGTCGTACTTCCCGTTCACCGAGCCCAGCGGCGAGGTGGACCTGTGGTTCCCGCAGAAGAAGGGCGGCGCCGGCTGGGTCGAGTGGGGCGGCTCCGGCATGGTCAACCCGAACGTCCTGCGCGCCTGCGGGATCGACCCGGACGTGCACACCGGGTTCGCGTTCGGCATGGGCATCGAGCGGACCCTGATGTTCCGCAACGGCATCCCGGACATGCGGGACATGGTCGAGGGCGACGTGCGGTTCTCCACCGCGTTCGGCGTCTGATCACAGCCTCCCGATCTGCCTTTCTTCCCGAGGAGTTTCTCAAGTGCGTGTGACCGTGTCCTGGCTCTCCGAGCACCTCGACGCCGCGGCCCTGCCCGCGTCCGTCGACGAGGTCGGCGACGCGTTCGTCCGGGTCGGTCTCGAGGTCGAGGAGATCCACCCGGCCCCCGAGATCACCGGCCCGCTCACCGTCGGGCGCGTCGACGAGATCGAGGAGCTGACGGAGTTCAAGAAGCCGATCCGGTACTGCCAGGTCGGCTTCGAGGACGGCCGCAGCCGCGGGATCGTCTGCGGCGCACGGAACTTCTCCGTCGGCGACCTCGTGGTCGTCTCCGAACCGGGTGCCGTGCTGCCCGGCGGGTTCGCGATCACCTCCCGCGAGACCTACGGCCACGTCTCCGACGGCATGATCGCCTCGGCCAAGGAGCTCGGCCTCGGCGCCGACCACGCCGGCATCCTCGTGCTGCCCCCGGGCACCGCCGAGCCCGGCGACGACGCGATGCCCCTGCTCGGTCTCGACGAGGCCGTCGTCGAGCTGGCCGTCACCCCGGACCGCGGCTACTGCTTCGCCGTCCGCGGCCTGGCCCGCGAGCTGGCCGTGTCCACCGACGCCGACTTCACCGACCCGGTCACCCGGGTCCGGGTACCGCAGACCGACGGCGACGCCTGGCCGGTCCGGATCGATGACACCGGCCGGTGCCCGCGGTTCGTCGTCCGCCGCGTCGACGGCGTCGACCCGGCCGCTCCGTCGCCGTGGTGGATGCAGCGACGCCTGCTCGCGGCCGGTATGCGCCCGATCTCGCTGATCGTCGACGTCACCAACTACGTGATGCTCGACCTCGGCCAGCCGCTGCACGCCTACGACGCCTCCCGCGTCACCGGCACGATCGCCGTCCGCCGGGCGAGCGCGGGGGAGACCCTGCGGACGCTCGACGACGCGACCCGCACGCTCGACGTCGACGACCTGCTGATCACCGACGACTCGGGCCCGATCGGCCTGGCCGGCGTCATGGGCGGGGCGAGCACGGAGATTCCCGCGCTCGCCGACCTGGGTGCCGACGCCCGTGTGGACGTTCTGCTGGAGGCCGCGCACTTCGACCCGGCCGGCATCGCCCGCTCCGCGCGGCGGCACAAGCTGCCCAGCGAGGCGTCGCGGCGCTTCGAGCGGGTCGTCGACCCGGCTCTGCCGCCGGTCGCGGCCGAGCGCGCGGCGCAGCTGCTCGTCGAGCTCGGCGGCGGCACGCTCGCCGACGGACGCACCGACGAGGGCGGCGTCCCCGCCGTCGACGCGGTGCGGATGCCGCTGTCGCTGCCCGACCGCACGGCCGGCGTGGCCTACCCGCGCGGGGCGACCGCGCGCCGGCTGGGCCAGGTCGGTTGCCGGATCGAGCTCGACACCGGCGCCGACGGGCAGGGACAGGTCGTCGCGACCCCGCCCACCTGGCGCCCTGACCTGCGCCAGCCCGCCGACCTGGTCGAGGAGGTGCTGCGCCTCGAGGGCTACGACACGATCCCCTCGACGCTGCCCGCCGCTCCGCCCGGACACGGGCTCACCGGCTCTCAGCTGCGCCGTCGCGCGGTCTCCCGTGCGCTGGCCGAGGCCGGGCACGTCGAGGTACTGCCGTTCCCGTTCGTCGCCGAGACCGTCTGGGACGCGTTCGGCCTGCCCGCCGACGACGTCCGGCGCCGCACTGTCGCCGTCAGCAACCCGCTCGACGCCGAGCGCGCCCGGCTCACCACGACGCTGCTGCCCGGCCTGCTGGACATGCTGGTGCGCAACCGGTCCCGCGGCACCGAGGACCTGGCGCTGTACACGCTCGGTCAGGTCGTGCTGCCGCACGCCGACCCGGCGCCGATGCCGGACCCGCCGGTGTCACGCCGCCCCACCGACGCCGAGTACGCCGCGATCCGTGCCGCGCTCCCGGCCCAGCCCACGCACGTCGCCGTCGTGCTGGCCGGGGACCGCGACCCGCGTGGGTGGTGGGGCCGTGGCCGCGCCGCCGCCTGGTCGGACGCGATCGAGTCGGCCCGCCTGGTCGGCGCCGCGTCCGGTGTCGAGCTGCGGGTGACCAAGGCCGACCACCTGCCCTGGCACCCGGGACGCTGCGCGGCGCTGCGGGTGGGGGACTGGATCGTCGGCTACGCGGGCGAGCTGCACCCCAAGGTCGTCGAGGCCCTCGGGCTCCCGGCCCGGACCGCGGCGATGGAACTCGACCTCGACGCGATCCCGCTGACCGAGAACCTGCCGGTCCCGACCGTTTCCGGGTTCCCACCGGTCGCGGTCGACGTGGCGCTCGTGACCGCCGACGACGTCCCGGCCGCCGAGGTGGCCGACGCGCTGACCGACGGCGGGGGAGACCTGCTCGAGGCCGTGCGGCTCTTCGACGTCTATACCGGCGAACAGGTCGGCGAGGGCAAGCACTCGCTGGCGTTCAAGCTTCGCATGCGTGCCCCGGACCGGACGCTGACGAACGAGGAGGCGAACGCCGCGCGCGACGCCGCCGTCGCCGAGGCCACCCGCCGCCACGGGGTCACGCTGCGCTGACGCTTCATGGTCAACGGGACATCAGTGCTGCCGACCCATGATCGAACAGCCGTGACGCCCCGTTGACCATGGTCAGCGTCGTGGCAGCGAGGCGACGGCCGCCCGCCCGGCCGTCCGCCACGCGTCGTCGGTGGGGGTGCGGCCCGCGGCGGCGATCGTGACCAGGAGCGTCGGGGTGGCGATCTGCAGCGTCGGACCGCCGACGGTGTCGACGAGCACGGCGCCGTCTCCGACGCCGGTCAACGGCCGGGACCCGGTGGCGGTCCGCAGGAACGCGACCGGCGTGCCGGTGTTGACCCGGTAGACGTTGACCGAGGCCGTCGGTGCGGGGGACCCGGACGTCGCGACCGCGAAGCAGCTCCGCGTGGTGGCGCCGCCGGGGCGCGTGACGACGTGGTTGGCCGGGGCAGGCACCGACGCGCCCAGCAGCGCGCCGAAACCCCGCGCGTCGAGCAGACATTCGTCCGGGACGACGTCCGAGGTCAGAGGCCCGGCCGCCCCCGGCGTCGGTCCGGATCCCCCGGATCCGGGTGCGGCGGCGTTCGGCACCCCGGGCCCCGGTGACGCCGGGCGGGGTGTGGCCGGGCGGGGTGCGTTCGGGCCGGGGGCGCTGGGGCCGGGGGCACTGGGGCCGGCGGCATTCGGGCGGGGTGCGGCTGCCGGGGGTGCGGGAGCCGCCGCCGCGCGGGAGCCCTGCTCGGGCGTCGCGGTGCGGGGCCGCTGCGGGACGACGGTGCGCCGCAGCTGCCCGGCGACGTCCGGCGGGTCGATGACCGCCGTCGGCGCGAGCGGGGCCTGCAGATCGGGCGGGGCCTGCTGCCCGGACGGTGGGTCGTCGAGCGGCATCGGGTAGCGGGTGGTGGGCGTGCCCGGCATCGGCTGCACCGTGACGGTCGGGCGGCCCGACGGCAGCGCACCCGGGACGGAGAAGCTGGTCGGCGGGGACGAGGTCGGTTCCGGCGTGCCCGGCTCGGCGCCCGAGGCGGGCTCGTCACCGGCCCCGGCCGACGCCGCAGGGGGGCTCTCGCCCTCCGCGTAGGGAGTGCCGGGCACGGTCTGGGCGCAGCCCGCCGCCGTCCCGGCCAGCACCGTTCCGCACACCACGGCGGCGATCCCGCCGCGCACCCGCACCCACGTCCCACGCACGCGCGGCACGCTAGGGTCGCCGCCCCGCACCCCGTGGGCGATCCGCCGACCCGGTCACGATCGTGACCGACCCCGCGTTGCATCAGATTTCACGGGTCTGCATAATCATCCACGTGGTACGCATCGCAGTGGCGGGAGCCAGCGGGTACGCCGGAGGTGAGCTGCTCCGGCTGCTCCTCACGCACCCGGACGTCGAGATCGGCACGCTGACGGCCGGCGGGAACGCGGGGACGGCACTGGGCGAGCACCAGCCGCACCTGCTGCCGCTGGCCGACCGCGTGCTCGCCGAGAGCACCGCCGAGAACCTGGCCGGGCACGACGTCGTCTTCCTCGCACTGCCGCACGGCCGCTCGGCCGAGCTGGCGGCGCAGCTGGGCGAGGACACCCTGGTGATCGACTGCGGTGCCGACCACCGCCTGTCCGACGCCGCAGCCTGGGACCGCTGGTACGGCGGCGAGCACGCCGGTCACTGGCCCTACGGCCTGCCCGAGCTGCCCGGTGCCCGTGACGCGCTGCGTGGCGCGAGCCGGGTCGCCGTCCCCGGCTGCTACCCGACGGCGATCAGCCTCGCGCTGTTCCCGGCGCTGGTCGCCGGGCTCGTCGAGCCGGACGTGGTGATCACGGCCGTGACCGGGACGTCCGGCGCCGGCAAGGCGCTCAAGCCGCACCTGCTCGGTGCCGAGGTGATGGGCTCGCTGTCGGCCTACGGCGTCGGCGGCGCGCACCGGCACACCCCGGAGATCGTGCAGAACCTCTCCGGCGCCTACGGGCGGACGGTGTCGGTGAGCTTCACCCCGGTCCTCGCGCCGCTGCCGCGCGGCATCCTCGCGTCCTGCTCGGCTCCGCTGACGGCCTCCGGTGCCGACGCGGCCGCCGCGCGGGAGGCCTACGAGAAGGCCTACGCCGACGAGCCGTTCGTGCGGCTGCTGCCGGAGGGCAGCTGGCCGGCGACGTCGTCGACGCTGGGCTCCAACGTCGCGGCGCTGCAGGTCACGGTCGACCCGGACGCGCGCCGGCTGATCGTCGTCGCCGCGATCGACAACCTCACCAAGGGCACCGCGGGCGGCGCGATCCAGTGCATGAACCTGGCCCTGGGCCTGCCCGAGACCTCCGGCCTGCCGACGACGGGAGTGGCGCCATGAGCGAGAACACCGACGGGGCCCCCACCGGTGTCACGTCGCCGAAGGGCTTCCGCGCGGCGGGCATCGCCGCCGGGATCAAGGCCTCCGGCCGCGCCGACCTGGCCCTCGTCGTCAACGACGGGCCACGGTTCGACGCCGCGGGTGTCGTCACCCGCAACAAGGTCAAGGCCGCCCCGGTGCTCTGGACCCAGCAGGTCCTCACCACCGGCGCGCTGCGCGCGGTCGTCCTGAACTCCGGCGGCGCCAACGCCTGCACCGGCCCGGAGGGTTTCCAGACCGCGCACGCCACGGCCGAGCGGGTCGGCGAGGTGCTCGGCTGCGGCGCGGTCGAGGTCGCGGTCTGCTCCACCGGCCTGATCGGCGCCCAGCTGCCGCGCGACACCGTGCTGGCCGGGGTGGACAAGGTCGCCGCCGAGCTGACCGACGCGGCCGAGGGCGGCTCCGGCGTCGCCGCGGCGATCATGACCACCGACACCGTGCCGAAGCAGGCCGGCGCCACCGACCCGGCGGGCTGGAGCATCGGTGGCACCACCAAGGGCGCCGGGATGATCGCCCCGTCGATGGCCACCATGCTGTCGGTGATCACCACCGACGCCGCGCTGGACCAGCCGCAGCTCGACGCGGCACTGCACGAGGCCGTCCGGCTCAGCTTCGACCGCCTCGACGTCGACGGGTCCATGTCGACCAACGACACGGTGCTGCTCCTGGCCTCCGGTGCGTCCGGCGTCGAGGCCGACCCGGCGGCGTTCACCGCGGCGCTGACGGTGGTGTGCAAGGACCTCGCCGCGCAGATGCAGGCCGACGCCGAGGGCGTCACCAAGCGCATCACCGTCCGCGTCACCGGCGCCGCCACCGAGGACGACGCCGTGATCGTCGCCCGCACCGTCGCCCGGGACGCGCTGGTCAAGACCGCGATGTTCGGATCGGACCCGAACTGGGGCCGGGTCGCGGCCGCCGCCGGGTACGCCGACGCGGCGGTCGAGCCGGAGACCCTCGACGTGACGATCAACGGCGTGCTGCTCTGCCGCGGCGCCGTCGTGGCGGGGGACCGCAACGACTGCGACCTGTCCGGCAAAGACGTCCTCGTCGAGGTCGCACTCGGGCTGGGAGACGGGACCGCGGAGATCCGCACCACCGACCTGTCGCACGCCTACGTGGAGGAGAACAGTGCCTACTCCTCCTGACCCCACGCCCGGGACGCCCGCTCCCGAGACTCCGACCCGGATCAAGCGGGCGCAGGAGAAGGCGGGCGTCCTGGCCGAGGCGATGCCCTGGCTGCAACGCTTCCACGGCCGCGTCGTCGTCGTGAAGTACGGCGGCAACGCGATGATCGACGAGGAGCTCAAGCAGGCCTTCGCCCGGGACATGGTGTTCCTGCGCCTGGCGGGGATCCACCCGGTCGTCGTGCACGGCGGCGGCCCGCAGATCACCGCGATGCTCGCGCGCCTGGGCCTGTCCGGGGAGTTCCGCGGCGGGCTGCGGGTCACCACGCCGGAGACGATGGACGTGGTCCGGATGGTCATGGTCGGGCAGGTCGGGCGCGAGCTCGTCGGCCTGATCAACCAGCACGGTCCGCTGGCGGTCGGCATGTCCGGCGAGGACGCGAACCTGTTCACCGCGGAGAAGCGCACCGCGCTGGTCGGCGGCGAGCCGGTCGACATCGGCCTGGTCGGCGACGTGACGACGGTGAACCCGGACGCGGTGCTCGACATTGTCGCCGCCGGGCGGATCCCGGTCGTCGCCGGCGTCGCCCCGGACGTCGACGGCCAGGTGCACAACATCAACGCCGACAGCGCCGCCGCGGCACTGGCGAGCGCTCTGGGCGCGGCGAAGCTCGTCGTGCTCACCGACGTCCAGGGCCTCTACCGCAACTACCCCGACCCCGAGTCGATCATCGCGTCGCTGACCGCGGACGAGCTGGAGCCGATGCTGCCCCGGCTGGAGAGCGGGATGGCGCCGAAGATGGAGGCCTGCCTGCGCGCGGTGCGCGGCGGGGTCGCACAAGCCCACGTGATCGACGGGCGGGTGCCGCACTCGGTCCTGCTCGAGGTCTTCACCACCGAAGGAGTCGGAACCATGGTGGTCCCGTCATGACCCAGCCCACGGACACACAGCCGACCGATGCCCCGGCCACGAACGCACAGCGCTGGCAGTCCGCGCTGATGAACAACTACGGCACCCCGCCGCTGACGCTGGTCCGCGGCTCCGGGTCCGAGGTGTGGGACGCCGAGGGCCGCCGCTACCTCGACCTCTACTCCGGCATCGCGGTGAACGCCCTGGGCCACGCCCATCCGGCGATCGTCGAGGCGGTGACCCACCAGATCTCCACGCTGGGCCACACGTCGAACTTCTTCATCACCGAGCCGCCGCTGCAGCTCGCAGAGCGCCTGCTCGGTCTGCTCGGCCGCAGCGACGCGCGCGTGCTGTTCGGCAACTCCGGCGCCGAGGCCAACGAGGCCGCGTTCAAGATCGCGCGGCGCACCGGCCGCCCGGAGATCATCGCCTGCGAGGGCGCGTTCCACGGACGCACGATGGGCGCGCTGGCGCTCACCGGGCAGCCGGCCAAGCGGGCGCCGTTCGAGCCGATGCCGGGCGGGGTCTCGCACATCCCGTTCGGTGACGTCGACGCGCTCGACGCCGCCGTCACCTCCGACACCGCCGCGGTGTTCCTGGAGCCGATCCTCGGCGAGGCCGGCGTCATCGTCCCGCCCGAGGGCTATCTCGCCGAGGCGCGGCGGATCACCGCCGAGCGCGGCGCGCTGCTGGTGCTCGACGAGGTGCAGACCGGGATCGGGCGCACCGGGGCCTGGTTCGCCCACCAGCCGCTGGGCATCGTCCCGGACGTGATCACGCTGGCCAAGGGCCTGGGCGGGGGCCTGCCGATCGGCGCCTGCGTCGGGATCGGCGACGCCGCCGCGCTGCTCGAGCCCGGCCAGCACGGCACCACGTTCGGCGGGAACCCGGTGGCGTGCGCCGCGGCGCTCGCCGTCCTGGAGACGATCGCCGACGACGGCCTGCTCGCGCACGTCGACCGGCTCGGCAAGGAGATCGCCACCGGCATCGAGGCCCTCGGGCACCCGCTGGTCACCGACGTCAGCGGCGCCGGGCTGCACATCGGCGTCGGCCTGGCCGAGCCGGTGTCGGCCCAGGTCGCGGCGTCCGCGCGGGAGGCCGGCTACCTGGTGAACAACGCGGTCCCGGACCGCATCCGCCTGGCCCCGGCCCTGACGTTCTCCGACGAGGAGGCCGCTGAGTTCCTGGGTGCGCTGCCCGGGATCCTGGACCGGTCGCGGCCATCGGACGACGGGCGGGCGTGATGGTCCGGCACTTCCTGCGCGACGACGACCTGTCGCCGCAGGAGCAGCTCGAGGTGCTGGACCTGGCCGTCACGATGAAGGCCGACCGGTTCGAGCACCGCCCGCTGGCGGGCCCGCGGTCGGTCGCGGTCGTGTTCGACAAGTCCTCGACCCGCACCCGGGTCTCGTTCGAGGTCGGCATCGCCGAGCTCGGCGGGACGCCGGTGATCCTCGACGGCACGACGAGCCAGCTCGGCCGCGGCGAGTCGATCGAGGACACCTCGCGGGTCCTGTCGCGCTACGTGGACGCGATCGTGTGGCGCACGTCCGGTCAGGAGCGGATCGAGGCCATGGCATCGGTGTCGCGGGTCCCGGTCGTCAACGCGCTCACGGACATGTTCCACCCGTGCCAGGTGCTGGCCGACCTGCAGACGATCCGCGAGCGCTTCGGCCGCCTGGCCGGGCTGACGCTGACCTACCTCGGCGACGGTGCCAACAACATGGCGCACTCGTTGCTGCTGGGCGGGGTCACGGCGGGCCTGCACGTGCGGATCGCCGCCCCGGTCGGGTTCACCCCCGACTCCGACGTGCTGCGCGACGCGAAGGCCCGCGCCGAGGCCACCGGCGGCTCGGTCACGCTGATCGCTGACCCGCACGCCGCGGTGGCCGGGGCGGACGTGCTCGTCGCCGACACCTGGGTCTCGATGGGCCAGGAGGACGACGGCATGGACCGGACCGCGCCGTTCCGGCCCTACCAGGTCAACGCCGAGCTGCTCGGGCGTGCCGCTCCCGGGGCGATCGTGCTGCACTGCCTGCCCGCGCACCGCGGCCACGAGATCACCGACGAGGTGCTCGACGGCCCGGCCAGCGTGGTGTGGGACGAGGCGGAGAACCGGTTGCACGCGCAGAAGGCGCTGCTGACGTGGCTGCTCCGGCGATGACGGCGGTCCGGCGATGACGGCGGTCCGGCGATGACGGCGGCCCCGCGGAACCAGGCCGACCCCGAGGAACCCGAGCGGGGCGGCGACGACCGGCCCGGACGGGCGGCGGCCCGCCCCGGTGCCGCGACCCGCGTCGCGCGGCAGGCCGCGATCGTCGACCTGATCTGGCAGCGGGCGGTGCACAGCCAGGGCGAGCTGCTCGTCCTGCTCGAGCACCACGGCATCGAGACCACCCAGGCCACGCTGTCGCGGGACCTGGACGAGCTGGGTGCGGTCAAGCTGCGCGGCGCCGACGGGGGCACACCGGTCTACCGGATCCCGGAGGACGGCAACCCCGGCTTCGGTGTCGCCCACCCGCCCCAGGGCGGCACCACCCGGTTGTCCCGGTTGCTGGGGGAGCTGCTCGTCTCCGCGGACGCGAGTGGGAACCTTGCCGTACTGCGCACCCCGCCCGGTGCCGCGCACTACCTGGCCAGCGCGCTCGACCGGGCGGCCCTGCACGACGTCGTCGGCACCATCGCCGGCGACGACACCCTCATGGTGGTGGCCCGCGAGCCCCTCACCGGTGACCAACTCGTCGCGCTCCTGCGCGAGCTGTAGAGAAGAAGGAGCATCCATCCCGTGAGCAAGGTCCTGAGCTCCCTGCCCAAGGGCGAGCGCATCGGCATCGCCTTCTCCGGAGGTCTCGACACCTCCGTGGCGGTCGCCTGGATGCGCGACAAGGGCGGGATCCCGTGCACCTACACCGCCGACCTCGGCCAGTACGACGAGTCGGACATCTCCGGGGTGCCCACGCGGGCCGAGGAGTACGGGGCGGAGATCGCCCGCGCGGTCGACATCCGCCCGCAGCTGGTCGAGGAGGGACTGGCCGCGCTCGCGTGCGGCGCGTTCCACCTGCGCTCCGGGGGCCGCACGTACTTCAACACCACGCCGCTGGGCCGCGCCGTCACCGGGACGCTGCTGGTGCGCGCGATGCAGGCCGACGGCGTCAACATCTGGGGCGACGGGTCGACGTTCAAGGGCAACGACATCGAGCGGTTCTACCGCTACGGCCTGCTGGCCAACCCCGAGCTGCGCATCTACAAGCCGTGGCTCGACGCCGACTTCGTCTCCGAGCTGGGCGGGCGCGACGAGATGAGCCGGTGGCTCACCGCGCACGACCTGCCCTACCGCGACTCGGCGGAGAAGGCGTACTCCACCGACGCCAACATCTGGGGCGCCACGCACGAGGCCAAGACCCTCGAGCACCTCGACGTGTCCCTGGAGACCGTCGAGCCGATCATGGGCGTGAAGTTCTGGGACCCCTCGGTCGCGATCGAGACCGAGGACGTCACCGTCACGTTCGAGGCCGGTTACCCGGTGGCGATCAACGGGAAGCGCTTCGACGACCAGGTCGCCCTGGTGCTGGAGGCCAACGCCGTCGGCGGGCGGCACGGTCTGGGCATGTCCGACCAGATCGAGAACCGGATCATCGAGGCGAAGTCGCGCGGCATCTACGAGGCGCCCGGGATGGCGCTGCTGTTCATCGCCTACGAGCGGCTGCTCAACGCGATCCACAACGAGGACACCGTCGCCAACTACCACAACGAGGGCCGCAAGCTCGGCCGTCTGCTCTACGAGGGACGCTGGCTCGACCCGCAGGCACTGATGGTGCGCGAGGCGACGCAGCGCTGGATCGCCTCGCTGGTGACCGGCACGGTCACGCTCCGCCTGCGCCGCGGTGACGACTACTCGATCCTCGACACGCAGGGCACCGGCTTCTCCTACCACCCGGACCGGCTGTCGATGGAGCGCGTCGAGAACCCCGCGTTCGGCCCGACGGACCGGATCGGCCAGCTGACCATGCGCAACCTCGACATCGCCGACTCCCGCGCCAAGCTGGAGGCCTACGCCGGGCAGCCGCAGGACCAGGGGACGGTCCTCGTCGAGAACGGCACCCTGTTCGGCGAGCTGCCCTCGGGCGGCTTCGACCGGATCGCGGCCGCCCGCGACGGCGCCGGGACCGACGCGCGCGAGCACGGGACGTCCCTCGACGACGCCGCGCTCGAGTCGGGTACCGACTGATGGCGGGCTCCCAGCTCTGGGGCGGGCGGTTCGCGTCCGGCCCGGCCGACGCGCTGGCCGCACTGAGCAAGTCCACGCACTTCGACTGGCGCCTGGCCCCGTACGACGTCCGCGGCTCGCAGGCGCACGCCCGGGTGCTGGCGAAGGCCGGGCTGCTCAGCGACGACGAGCTGACCGGCATGCTCGACGCACTGGCCGAGCTGGGCGCCGACGTCGAGAGCGGGGCCTTCGGGCCCGCGCCGGACGACGAGGACGTGCACTCCGCCCTCGAGCGCGGGCTGATCGAGCGGGCCGGGCCGGACCTGGGCGGCAAGCTCCGCGCCGGGCGCTCGCGCAACGACCAGGTCGCCACCCAGTTCCGGATGTGGCTGCGCGACGCCACCCGCCGGGTCGCGGCCGGGGTCCTCGACGTCGTCGACGCGCTCGTCGCGCAGGCGCAGGCGCACCCCGGCGCGGCGATGCCCGGCCGGACGCACCTGCAGCACGCCCAGCCGGTCCTGCTGGGCCATCACCTCGGCGCGCACGCGCAGGCGCTGCTGCGCGATGTGGACCGCCTGCGTGACTGGGACTCCCGGGCCGCGGTGTCGCCGTACGGGTCCGGCGCGCTGGCCGGGTCCTCGCTCGGGCTGGACCCGGAGGCGGTCGCCGCCGAGCTGGGCTTCGACTCCTCGTCGGAGAACTCGATCGACGGGACGGCGTCGCGGGACTTCGCCGCCGAGGCCGCGTTCGTGCTGGCCATGATCGGCGTGGACCTGTCGCGGCTGGCCGAGGAGGTCATCGTCTGGGCGACCGCGGAGTTCTCCTACGTCACGCTCGACGACGCGTTCTCCACCGGCAGCTCGATCATGCCGCAGAAGAAGAACCCGGACGTCGCCGAGCTCGCGCGCGGCAAGTCCGGGCGCCTGATCGGGAACCTGACCGGTCTGATGGCCACGCTCAAGGGTCTGCCGCTGGCCTACAACCGGGACCTGCAGGAGGACAAGGAGCCGCTGTTCGACTCCGTCGAGCAGCTCGACCTCCTCCTGCCCGCCGTCGCCGGGATGGTCGCGACGCTGCAGTTCCACACCGAGCGGCTCGCCGAGCTGGCCCCGGCCGGGTTCACCCTGGCCACCGACGTCGCGGAGTGGCTCGTCCGCCAGGGCGTCCCGTTCCGGGTCGCGCACGAGGCCGCCGGCGGATGCGTCCGCGCCGCCGAGGCGCGCGGCGTGGGTCTGGCCGACCTGACCGACGACGAGCTCGCCGGCGTGCACCCGGCCCTGAACCCGAGTGTGCGCGACGTACTGACCGTGGAAGGCTCCATCGCGTCGCGGAACGCGCGCGGCGGCACCGCGGGCGACCGCGTCGCCGAGCAGCTGGACACCCTGCGCCGCACCGCCGCAGGGGCCCGAGAGTTCATCGGAGGAACCGTATGACCGACGCCGCAGCCGCTTACGAGGAGCTGAAGGCGCAGGGTCTCAAGCTCGACCTGACCCGCGGCAAGCCCTCGGCCGAGCAGCTCGACCTGGCCGCGCCGCTGCTGGACCTTCCCGGCGCCGGGAACCACAAGGCCGCCGACGGCACGGACACCCGCAACTACGGCGGCGGGCAGGGGCTTCCCGAGCTGCGCGAGATCTTCGCGCCGTTCCTGCAGGTCCCGGCCGGGCAGCTGATCGCCGGGAACAACGGCAGCCTCGAGCTGATGCACGACACGCTCGTCAACGCGCTGCTCAACGCGCTGCCCGGCGCCCCCACGCGCTGGGTGGACGCCGGCCGCGTCGCGTTCCTGGCCCCGGTGCCCGGCTACGACCGCCACTACGGCGTCTGCGAGCGCCTCGGCATCGACCTGGTCACCGTGCCGATGACGGCCGACGGCCCGGACATGGACGAGGTCGAGCGGCTCGTCGCCGACGACCCGTCGATCAAGGGCATCTGGTGCGTGCCGAAGTACTCGAACCCGGACGGCGCCGTCTACTCCGACGAGACCGTCCGTCGGCTCGCCGCCATGCCGACCGCCGCCCCGGACTTCCGGATCATGTGGGACAACGCCTACGCGGTGCACCACCTGACCACCGACGAGATCGAGGTCGCGGACGTCCTGGCGCTGGCCGCCGAGGCCGGTAACCCGGACCGCCCGTTCGTCTTCGGCTCCACGTCGAAGATCACGCTCGCCGGCGCGGGGGTGGCGTTCTTCGGGGCGTCGCAGGCCAACGTCGACTGGTGGCTGAAGCTGGCGTCCAAGCGGACGATCGGCCCGGACAAGGTCAACCAGCTGCGGCACGCGCTGTTCCTCGAGGACGGCGAGGGGCTGCGCGCGCACATGGCCGCGCACAGGGAGCTGATCGCGCCGAAGTTCGCGATGGTCGAGCGTCTGCTTGCCGAGTCGTTCTCCGACACCCCGGGGGTGACCTGGACGCATCCCAAGGGCGGCTACTTCGTCAACCTGGTGGTGCCCGACGGGCTCGCCTCCGAGGTCGTGCGCCTGGCCAAGGAGGCCGGGATCGCGCTGACCCCGGCCGGCGCGACGCACCCCTACGGCAAGGACCCGCAGGACGCGATCATCCGTCTGGCCCCGACCCTGCCGCCGCTCGACGAGATCGAGAACGCGATGGCCGGCGTCGTCGTCTGCCTGAAGCTGGCGCTGGCGCGCCGCTAGGTGGCACGCACGAACCCGGGCCATGATCCCGTGGCGGGGGAGCCCGGCCGGTCGTCGCACCGGCCGGGCTCGCCCGTGAGCGGGGCACCGCTGCTGGACCGTTCTGAGCTGGCGACGGACGTCCTCCCGGCCGCGGAGCGGCTGCTCGGGTGCACGCTCGAGGCCGACACCGAGGAGGGGCCGGTCGCGGTGCGCCTGGTCGAGGTCGAGGCCTACCGCGGCGCCGACGACCCGGCGTCGCACTGCTACCGCGGGAAGACCCCGCGCAACGCCGTGATGTTCGGCCCGGCCGGGCACCTGTACGTCTACTTCGTCTACGGCATGCACTTCTGCGCGAACGTCACCTGCCTGGTCGACGGGGTGGCCGGGGCCGTGTTGCTGCGCGCCGGTGAGGTGCTGTCCGACCCGGCCCTGGCCCGCGCCCGGCGGCCGACCGCGCGCAAGGACGCCGACCTGGCGAGCGGACCGGCCCGGATGGCCTCGCTGCTCGGCCTCACCCGCGAGGACGACGGCGTGGACGTGACGGACCCGGCCTCCCGCGTCCGGCTGTACGCCGAGCCCGCGCTGGCGTCGTCGTCGATCCGCACCGGGCCCCGCGTGGGCGTCGCCGCCGCACGGGAACTGCCGTGGCGGTACTGGGTCGACGGCTCGCCCGCGGTGAGCCGGTACCGGCCGGGCAAGGTCCGGGAGCGCAGACCCTCGACGTGACGGACAGGGCAGCCTAGCCTCAGCCCGTGCACGACAACTACGCAAACCGGACCCGCTCGCTCCCCGTCCGGCTCGTCCTCGCTCTCGCCGTCCTCGTCCTGGGCGGCGGTGTGCTCGCGGCGTGCGGGAGCGGCTCCGACCCGGCCGCCGGAGGGGGCGCCGCCGGTGGGGCGCCGGTCACCGTCGCCCACAAGTACGGGCAGACGCAGGTCCCGGCCGCCCCGCAGCGGGTGGTGTCCCTGGGCTACACCGACCAGGACGCGCTCCTCGCGCTCGGCGTGGTGCCGGTGGCGATCCGCGAGTTCACCGGCGAGCAGCCGTCGGCGACCTGGCCGTGGGCGCAGAACCGTCTCGGCGGCGCGCAGCCGCAGGTGCTCCCGGTGGGGGAGGTCAGCGTCGAGCAGCTCGCCGCGCTGCGCCCGGACCTGATCGTCGGGATCTCGGCCGGCCTCACCCAGGCGCAGTACGACACCTACTCCCGGATCGCGCCCACCGTCGCCGCCCCGAACGGTTTCGTCGACTACGGGACGCCGTGGCAGGACGCCACGCGTCTCACCGGTCAGGCCGTGGGCAAGGCGGCCGAGGCCGACACGCTGGTGACGGACCTGGAGACGCGCATCGCCGCGACGAAGGCGCAGTTCCCGCAGCTGAACGGCAAGACCGTCGCCGGGGTGCTGCCGAGCACGGCCAGCCAGGCCGAGTTCTTCGTGTGGGGGCCGCAGGACCTGCGCGCCCGGTTCTTCGCCGGGCTCGGGATGCGGGGGGTGCCCGCGTTCGACCAGAACGCCGGCGACAAGTTCTACGGCACCTTCAGCTCCGAGCAGCTGGGCCGGCTCGACGAGGCCGACGTCGTCGCGCTGATCACGAACACCGACGAGCAGCGGACGACGTTCCAGGCCCAGCCCGGTTACGCGGCGCTGCAGGCGGTGCGCGAGAACCGCGTCGTGACCTTCGACGAGAAAGAGGCCGCCGCGCTGACGTTCTCCAGCGTGCTCAGCCTGCCGTCGGTGCTCGACACGGTGCCGCAGAAGCTCGCCACCGCCGTGCAGTAGGGACGCGCCGTGCTGACAGGTCGGAACCCGCGCGCGTCGGGGACGCACCGGGGACCATGATTGGCCTCGTGAGTACGGACATCCTGGACGAGCTGGAGTGGCGCGGCCTGATCGCGCAGAGCACCGACCGCGACGCGCTGGCCCGCGAGCTGGCCGGGCCGGACCCGGTCACGTTGTACGCCGGGTTCGACCCGACGGCGCCGAGCCTGCACGCCGGGCACCTGGTGCAGATGCTGACGCTGCGCCGTTTCCAGGAGGCCGGGCACCGGCCGATCGTGCTGGCCGGCGGCGCGACCGGGCTGATCGGTGACCCGCGTGACGTGGGGGAGCGCAACCTGCACGACCAGCAGACCGTCGAGCAGTGGACGGGCCTCATCAGGGGGCAGCTGGAGCGCTTCGTCGAGTTCGACGACTCACCGACCGGCGCACTGACCGTCAACAACCTGGACTGGACCGGGCAGCAGACGGTGCTCGAGTTCCTGCGCGACCTGGGCAAGCACTTCCCGGTCAACACGATGCTCGCGCGGGAGACGGTCAAGCGACGGCTCGCCGCCGACGGGATGTCCTACACCGAGTTCAGCTACCTGCTGCTGCAGTCGCAGGACTACCTGCAGCTCTACCGGCGCCACGGTTGCCGGCTCCAGATCGGTGGCTCGGACCAGTGGGGCAACATCGTCGGGGGAGTGGAGCTTGTCCGGCGTGTGGAGTCCGGACACGTCCACGCGCTGACGACGCCCCTGGTCA
>NZ_SHKL01000002.1 GCF_004217185.1 Pseudonocardia sediminis
GTTGCGCCAGGTCGCCGAAGTCGGCGGCGCATCGTTGCCGGTCATGCTCGGCACACTGGCCGTTGCGCTCCTGGGCGCCTACGGGCTGGGACGGCTGCTCGATGTCCGCGGCGACGCACAGTTGCTGATCGGCGTCGGCACCGCCATCTGCGGCGCGTCGGCGATCGCCGCGACCCAGGCCGTGATCAAGGCCAAGGAGTCCCAGGTCGCCTACGCGATCGGGACCATCTTCACGTTCAACATCGTCGCCGTGCTGGTTTTCCCGCAGCTGGGGCACCTGATGGGCCTGGACCCGCACGCCTTCGGGCTGTGGGCCGGGACCGCGATCAATGACACCTCATCAGTCGTTGCGGCGGGCTACGCCTACGGCGGTGACGCCGGGCCCTACTCGGTCGTGGTGAAGCTGACCCGCAGCCTGATGCTGATCCCGATCGTCATGGTCCTGGCCTTCTGGGCCGCTCATCGCCAGGCACAGGTCGACGCCCCCGCCGCCGGCGGCCGTACCGGCTTCAGCTTGCGCACCCTGCCGTGGAAGAAGATCGTCCCGCTGTTCCTGGTCGGGTTCGTCGTCGCCTCGGGCCTGACCAGCGTCGGAGTCATCCCGGAGTCGTGGCACCCCGCGCTGACGTTCACCGGCACGTTCCTGATCACCACCGCCCTGGCCGGGATTGGTCTGTCGATGCGCTTGTCAGATATGCGCAAGGCAGGAGTGCGGCCCCTCGTCCTCGGGGCATGCCTCTGGGTTCTCGTCGGCGCCAGCAGCCTCGGCATCCAGGCCCTCACCGGCACTCTGTGAGCGGCGGACGCCGCGGACACTCGACCATCAGCGCATCTGCGACGTCGGCTCAGAAAATTCCGGAACTCTCCGCGGCGACGAACAGACCGACCAGGACGAGCATGACGGCGAAGGCCCGGCTCAAGGCGGCGCCGGAGAAACGGTCCGTGACCTTCTTACCGAGCAGGGTTCCCACGATGGCCGCGATCGTGAACGGCACGATGATCCGCAGGTCGAGGTGCAGATCACCAACCCGCGAGGCGAGCGAACTCACCGAGTTGAACGCGATGATCAGCAACGAGGTGCCGATCGCGACGGTCATCGGAATCCGGAGCACGATGACCAGAGCGGGCACCACGAGGAACCCTCCCCCCACACCAAGGAAGCCGGTCAGGAACCCGACGACGGCGCCGCAGGCGATCACCTTCGCCGCGAGTTGTACCAACGCGACGCGCGAGGTTCCGGCCGGAGCGGAGAGCAGGGTGGTCGCACCACCGGCACTGTCGGCCGCGGCAGTACCGACCGACTCGTCGGAGGCGGCGTCTGGGGCCGGCTGCCGGGACGGGCGGCTGTTGATCAGCATGGCGACCGCGACGAGAAGCGTGATCGCGGAGAACGCGAGCAGCAGCGTGTTCTGCGGAGCCGCCCGGTTGAGCAGCGTTCCGGCCCAGGCCGCAGCGATCCCGACCACCCCGAAGGCGATACCTGTGCGCCAGTCGATGGTGCGGTCACGCAGACGGGCCAGTACGCCAACCACGGAGATGATGCCGACGATGATGATGCTGCTGGTGGTGGCGGACTGGGCGTCCTGCCCGAGCGCGTAGACCAGGGCCGGTACCGCGAGTACACCCCCGCCGCCGCCGAGGGCACCGATCACGAGTCCGATCACGAGCCCGAGCGCGGCCGCGAGGGCGATACTCACCCGACTGCTCCGGGCCTGCCGGAGTCGTCGAGGAACGGAAGACCGGCGGCGTCCCAGGCCTTCATACCCCCGGCCAGATTGCGGACGTCGATGCCGGCCCCGGCCAGCACCACGGCTGCCTTGCCGGAGCGGTTACCGGAGCGGCAGATCGCGATCACCGGGCGGCCGGTGCCGACGGCACCGGGATCGAGATCCCCGAGCGGCACGTGGACGGCACCGTCGATGTGCCCGGCACGCCATTCGTCGGGCTCGCGGACGTCGAGCAGCAGGGCGCCGGAGCGAGCAAGCTCGGCGGCTTCGGCAGGGTTGACCTGGGGGATCTCGGGCGTGGTCATCGGCGGGGGTCCTTCCGGTCCGCGGTGCTGAGCAGGTCGAGGTGGTAGCCGTCCTTGCGGGAGAAGTCGGCGGTCAGGGTGAAGCGGTCCCCGCGCACGAGGGTGTGGCGCCACTCGACGGGACGGCCCTTCGCACAGCCGAGACGGCGGATCGAGAACGCCGCGGTCGTCGGGCTCCCGCCCAGGAGCTTGTGCTCGGCCGGGGTCGGCAGGATCGGCTGGATCTGTTCCTCGCCGCCGGTCAGCACGACGCCGCACATCTCGGCGTAGCGCTCGTAGAGCGCGCCCTGGGTGAAGTCGGCGTCGAGCAGGGGTGCGGCGAGCTCGTGGGGAAGCCAGACCCGGTCGAGGGCGAGCGGCTCGTCACCGGCGAACCGGAGGCGTTCGAGGTAGATCAGCGGCGTCGACTCCTCGATGCCGAGCCGGGCGGCAACGACGCCGTCCGCGCGGGTATCCAGGGACCGGACGACACTGCGCTGCTCCAGGCCCATCGCCTGGACCGACTCGTGCAGGCTGTAGAGCGCACCGAGGCGCTGGGCGATCTCGACCGGCTCGGCCTGCCGCGACGGTCGGCCGCGACCGGCGACGACCAGGCCTTCCTCACGCAGGACCTTGACGGCCTGGCGCACCGTGTGTCGGCTGACGCCGTAATCGCTGACCAAGGCGTGCTCACCAGGGAAGCCGTGGGTGAACTCGTCGGCGTCCAGACGCCGTCGAAGATCCGTGAGGAGCTGCTCCCACAGCAGCGCGCCCGGCTCCCGCCGCAGTGCCCGATGCCGATCTGACGTCTCGACTGCCACCAACATCCCCCTTCGTACGACGAGGGGAATGTACGGTCATTTCATGTGTGATCGCAAGCTGTCGCCGGCGCCGCCCCGGAGACGAACACTCGCGTCACACGACTGACGGCGTCGTCACTCAGAACGGCACGGCCGCGTGGTGCGCAGCGCGCATCGCCTCGACGACCCGATCGAGCAGTCGGCGGGACCCATCACGGCTAGGACACATGTCGCCGTCTCCGGGAGCGACCGGACGGAGTCGACGCGTCACGGACTCACTTATCTCCGACGTGGTCGATGTCGTGGCGGGGACGTTCACAGCAGGGCTCCAGAACTCGGCGGGACGATCCGTGCAGAGACCGCGAGCCGAGTAGGGGTCAGCCCGCGAAGAGTCCTGGGCGACAGCGGCGATCATCCACCGACAGCTGGTCAGCGGCCATCAAGCACACGCAGAGCGTGCGATCGGCCGGCGAGCTGAAGGGTGCCACATGACCACTGCACCACGCGTATTCGCCCAGCGCAACGGATAGCTGCTCACCTCTCACGACGAGTCGGGCAGACGGTCACTTCTTCCACATCTCGACCGCACCGCGTTCGTAATGTACGGTCATTTACATCAGACCTTGACGCCGTCGGAGGGCACGATGGAGCGCAGCGGCCAGTTGATCTTCAAGCAGTATTACCTCGGGTGCCTGTCGCAGGCCTCGTACCTGATCGGAGACGCGGGCACGGGACGAGCGGTGGTGGTCGACCCGCAACGCGACGTCAAGGAGTACCTCGACGACGCCCGCGAGGCGGGACTGACGATCGAGCGGATCCTGGAGACCCACGTGCACGCGGACTTCCTGTCCGGGCACCTGGAACTCGCGGCAGCCACAGGTGCGCCGATCTCCTACGGCGACGCTGCGGATGTCGAGTTCGCGATCGAGGCACTGGCCGACGAGCAGTCCCTGTCGCTGGGCACTGTCACGCTGGAGATCATGCACACCCCGGGCCACACCCCGGAGTCGATCTGCATCGTCGTGCGCGAGTCCGCCGAGGCATCGGAGCCCTACGGCGTGCTCACCGGGGACACCTTGTTCGTCGGCGACGTCGGCCGGCCGGACCTGCTCGGGGCCAACGGCTGGTCGCCCGAGGAGCTGGCCAAGGCCCTCTACCGCTCGACCCGCGAACGTCTGCTGCCCCTGCCCGACTCCACACGGGTCTTCCCGGCCCACGGTGCGGGATCGGCGTGCGGCAAGAACCTGTCCACCGAGACCTCGAGCACCATCGGCGAGCAGCGCCGCAGCAACTACGCACTGGCCCCGATGAGCGAGGACGCGTTCGTCTCAGCCGTGTGCGAAGGCCAGTCGGCCGCGCCGATGTACTTCGCGTTCGCCTCGCACCGCAACCGCGAGGACCGGCCGATGCTCGACGAGACCACCGCAGTCCCCTCACTGCAGCCCGAGGCGTTCCTCGACCGCCGCCGTGACGGCGCGACCGTGCTCGACACCCGTGACCCCCAGGACTTCGCCTCGGCCCACCTCACCGGGGCGATCAACATCGGCCTGGGCGGGCGCTTCGCCGAGATGGCCGGGCAAGTCATCCCGGCCGAGAGCGACCTGCTGCTGGTCTGCGATACCGGAACCGAGGTCGAGGCCCGCAACCGGCTCGCCCGGATCGGCTTCGACCGGGTCTTGGGACACCTCGACGGCGGCATCGCCTCCGTCCCGGCCGTGCACCTGCGCGCCGCCGGCCGGGTCGACGCCGAACGGTTGGAGGCCCTGGCCGTCCCCGTTCAGCTTCTCGACGTGCGAGGCCCCGGGGAGGTCGCCGGCACCGGATCCATTCGCGGCGCACACCTGATCCCGCTCTCCGTGCTCGTCTCACGCGTTGGCGAGCTCGATCCGTCCCGGTCGACGGTCGTGTACTGCGCCGGCGGCTACCGCTCGTCCATCGCCGCATCGACGCTGCGCGCACACGGCTTCGACGACGTCTACGACCTGCTCGGCGGCTTCGGCGCCTGGGACAACGGGGAACGCCCCGTCGACCAGGCACAGCCGGTCTGAGATCTCGACAACCGCTCGACACCACGCGGCCCGGTCCGACAGGGACCGGGCCGCACCTCTGGAAAGGACCGACCGCCTCCGTGACCTCCACCCGCCCAAGCTCCCCCACCACAGCGACCCTCACGGACCCGGCGCCCGGGACGTCGATCGACGGGCCGACCCTCGACCGCTGGATGCGCTCCCCCGCGTCACCGGCGCCCCTCGTGATCGACGTCCGGAGTGCCGCCGAGTACGAGTCCGCCCACGTCCGGGGCTCTTACCACGTACCACTCGCGACGCTGGCCGAGCACACCGCGGACCTCGCCGCGCACCTCGACTCCCCGGTCGTTCTCGTCTGCCAGTCCGGTGTCCGGGCCGAACAGGGCCGCCGGCACCTCGCGACGGTCGGCCTGGACCGCGCCCACGTTCTCGACGGCGGGCTCCCCGCGTTCTCCGCAGCCGACGGTGAGGTCGTGCACGGCCGACGCGCTTGGGCCCTGGAGCGCCAGGTCCGCCTGGTCGCCGGATCACTCGTGCTGGCAGGCCTGACCGCCGGACAGCTCCTTCACCCACGCGCACGACTGCTCGCCGCAGGCATCGGCGCGGGCTTGACGTTCTCCGCGCTGTCCGACACCTGCGCGATGGGCTCTGCCCTCGCTCGGCTGCCGTTCAACCGGGCCAGCACGGAGCCGCGTCCGGTCGACACCATCGACGCGCTCCGGCGCCGCTGAGGCCCCGTCGCAGCGCCGTAGTCGACGGGTAAGCCCCGGTTCCGTGTCGGAGCCGGGGCTTACCCATCGTGATCGTCTCCTCAGGCGAGGCCCCGCAGCATGAGGTTCCAGTACAGCGCCGGTAGACCGTGGCGCTTGAGGTACCACATGTCCCGGCGCTCCTTGATCGTATTGATCTTGGGGATCGAGGGCTTGGGGGTCATCGAGTAGTCGAACTCGGCGAGCAGCAGCGTCCTACGCGAGGTCGTAAGCGGGCACGAGGCATAGCCCTCGTAGCGGGCGCTGGGCTCCCGCCCGGCCATGACATCGGTCAGGTTCGTGGCCACGACCGGCGCCTGCTTGCGGATCGCCGCCCCGGTCTTCGAGTTCGGAGAGGAGCCGGCGTCGCCGAGGGCGAACACCTCCGGATACCGGGCGTGCTGCATCGTGTGCTTGTCGATCTCGACGTACCCGGCGGGCGAAGCCGGGTCGGCGAGGGAGGTTTTCTTCACCCAGTCCGGTGCGCTCTGGGGCGGCACGACGTGCATGACGTCGTAGTTCAGGGTCTGCGTCGTGTCGCCGTTGGCGTGGTCGACGATCGTGACCTCGCGCTTGTCGGCGTTCACGCTCGTCGCCTCACTCTGCAGATGCACGTTGATGCCGTAGCGGCGCGCGACGCCGTCCAGGATCTGCGCGAACTCCTTGACCCCGAACATGCCCGGAGTCGGCAACACCAGGTGAATGTCGATCTTGTCGAGGACACCCTCCTGCCGCCAGTAGTCCGCGGCCAGGTAGGCGATCTTCTGCGGCGCCCCGGCGCACTTGATCGGACCCGCGGGCATGGTGAACACGGCTGTGCCCGAGCGGGTCTCGCGGATGAACTTCCACATCGCCGGGGCGAGCTCGTACTGGTAGTTGCTCGATACGCCATCGCGGCCCAGGGTCTGCCCGAGACCGGTAATCTTGCCCCAATCGAGCTGGATTCCCGGGCACATGACCAGGTACTCGTAGCCCACCGACGACCCGTCGTCGAGTTCAACCGTCCGCGCGTCCGGATCGACAGAGACCGCCGCCCTGCGGATCCAGTTGACGCCCTTCGGCATCACCGCCGACTGCGGCTTCGCGCTCTCCTCGACCGGAGCGCATCCACCCCCGACCAGCGTCCACAACGGTTGGTAGTAGTGCGTGGCCGCGGGATCGATCACTGCCACGTCGCCTTCCCCGCTTCGGCGTAGCCGTGCAGCCACGCTGATGCCGGCGCTGCCGCCGCCGACGATGACGATGCGATGACGCGCCATGTCCACCCTCCGGTAAATGTACGTACATCTGACCGTAGCGGACCAGTGGTTGGGATCACAATGGGCCTAGACAGGAAAAATCGCCCGGACCCATCGGGTCCTGGGCGATCTGTCGTCGAGCGGATGTGCTCGCTACTGCAGGGCGAGCGTGCGGATCACCAACCGGGCGGCGTCCCCGCCTGCGTCGATCGCGTGGCTCACAGCGGTGGGGACATCGAGGTCCTGCAGCAGTGCTGCGCTGACCGCTGAGGTCGCCGCGGAAGATCCGGGCTTACGCCCCGCCGCGACATAGAGCTCCTCGAGTCGTTGCGCCGCCAGCTCGATGTCCCCGGAGCGGAAGTCCCATCCCTGGCTCCACACCCGGTCCAGGAGCAGCATCCGCAGCACCGCCCCCGAGGTGTCCTGGAGCAGGTCCTGCACCAGGACCAGATTGCCGGTCGACTTGGCCATCTTCTCGCCCTCCAGGCCGACCGTGCCCACCCGAAACTGCCGACGAGCGAACAGGCCCGCTCCGGTTGCCGCGCCGGCCATCGCGACCTGGTAGGCGTGGTGCGGGAACTCCAGGTCCGCACCCCCGGCCAGGACGTCGACCACCCCGCCGAGGGTCGCCATCGCCATCGCGGCGCACTCGGCGTGCCAGCCGGGACGCCCCGGACCCCACGGGCTCGGCCACGCCGGGTGCGAGCTGTCCGAGGGCCGCCACACCGGCACGTCGAACGGGTCATCCCGCAAGGAGTCGTCCGGGTCGTCGCCATATTCCGCTGACAACGCCAGCGCCTGCTCGCGGCCCAAACCGGCCGCCGCCGGGAGGCCACCGCCGCGGAAGTAGACGTGCCCCTCACGCTCGTAGGCGACCCCGCGCTCCACCAGTGCCGCCGCCAGGGCGATGACGTGATGGATGTGATGCCGGGCATGCGGGGTGTGCTGAGGTTCGCGAACGTGCAGCGCCGACATCGCCCGGTCGAACCAGAACTCCTGACGCAGCCCGAACTCGTCGTAGTCGCGACCGCGGTCCACCGCCGTGCGGGTCAGGACATCGTCGACGTCGGTGACGTTGCGGGCGACCTCGGTGTCCGTACCCGTCATCCGAACCACCCGACCCAGGACGTCGGCCCACACAAAGGTGGACGCGTGCCCGAGATGGGTCACGTCGTAGGGGGTGATCCCGCAGACATACATCCGGGTCGGCATTGTCAACGGCAGGGACGCACCACCCAGGACGAACCGGGCCCCCGACCTGTCCGTTATCTGCCCGTCGATTTGCTGGTCCATTGCATCATCCTGGCACCCGCTCGGACATTGGCCGAGCATCACTGCTGCCCGGACCAGCACTGCGCAAGCTGAATACGCGAAGACGTTGTCTAGGCGACGGAATCGCAGTTATCGCCGCAACGGCGTGCCGAAGCCGTCTCCCGGAGCGCCGGCCGACAACCCTGTTCCCGAGCCCCTGCCCCGAAGCAACTCTCAGGCTCCTCACTGCTGCTGGGCGCGGTGGTGGAGGTCGGCGTCGCGGGCGTCGAGGTAGTACTCGCGCCAGTGTACGGGGCCGCTCGGTGGGGCGGGGGTTTCGTGGTCGAGGCTCTGTGGGCGGGTGGTGGTGTCGAGGCCGTAGCTGTCGGGGTCGTGGCTGCGCCGGGGCGGGAACCGGTCGGGGAGGTATCGGGGCCGGTCGGGGCCGGTCTCGGCGGTGAGTTGCGGCGCGGGCTGACTGTCCCGGACGGCCTTTTCGAGGGCGATCTCGTGCAGCCGGCGTTCTTCCTCGGTGATCCGGTGCCGCCCGGGGGCGCACTCACGGGGGTCGATGGCGTTGGTGAGGTTGTGCAGGGCGGCGGGGAGCCACCGCACGTGCCATTCGGCGACGATGTCGGGGCGGGTGCGCGGAGCGGATGCGGCGACGTGGCAGGTGCGCAGCCAGGCGAGCTCGCGGACCGCACGAGGGTGCACAGGCCAGCAGTCGGGCAGCTCGGCCCGGGTGAGGCGGTACTGGGCGTTGAGGACGGTGGCCACCCAGCCGCCCAACGCCGCCCACCCGGCGACGGCCTCCTCTTCGTCGAGGGCTGCCCAGCGCAGGGCCGGGGTGAGGGCGATCGGGCCGCTCTCGTCGTCGGCGCCGGCCCCGGTTTCGAAGGCGCCGGCGATCGCGGCCAGGCCATGCTCGACGTCGCCGAGGCGGGGCAGCATCTCCGAGACCTGGTTCGCGACCTCGGCGACCCCGCGGGAGGCGTCGGTGGCCTGGTCCCGGATCCGGCGGATCTCCAAGCCCATCTCCACCTGCCAGGACCGCCCACTCCCCCGGCCCCCGGCCGCTCCGGCCGGGCCGCTGCTGGGGGGTGGGGTGGCGGGTCCGTCACTGCTCACTGCTGTGTCCTCCTGGTCGTGGTGCCCGCCATGATCGCGCTGCGCGCCGTCACGCCGCTGCAGGTGCGGTGTCGTCGGTGCGCCGCGGGGTGGTGGTACTCGGCTCGATCACCGACCGCGGCGGGGCCGGGCGCAGATCGCGGCGCGTCCACACGGGCCGGACCCGGACGATGGTGGCCGGGGTGGCGCGGTGGATGAGGACGGCGTGCCACTGGGGCAGGACACGGAGCCGGTCGGGTGGGCAAACCCGGACGCGTTCGAAGCGTTCACGCCCGTCGGGTTCGGTGACCGGTTCGTGGCGGTGCCCGCACAGCCGCGACACCGCTTCGAGGTCTTCGTCGAGGGAGAGCCCGCCGTAGACGAGCTTGACGTTGGTGGCGTTCCAGATCGTGTCCGCGCCGCGAGCGCCCCAGCGCTGCGCGAGCTGCGAGGGGGACTGGGCGGCCCACTCGATGTGCACGCCGCGGCCGCCGGCGTCGGCGAGCCAGCGATCCAGCGGGACCGGGGTGATCAGGGCGACCTCGTCGAGGAACATCCCCAACGGCGGGTCCAGGCGGCCCTTCGCCCGGGTCGCGGCGACGCGTTTGGCGGTCTCGAACACGTGCCCGGTGAACGCGGCCAGCAGCGGCGCCACCGCGGCGTGCGCGCGGTCGGAGCCGATCACGAACAGCGCCCCGCGCCCGGCGACGAAGGCCTGCGCATCGAACTCCGCAGACCCGGAACCCACGGCTCCGGATCGTGCTGGGTCGGGTGAGGCGGTGACCAGGGCCGCGATGGTGGGGTCGGTCATGAACTTCACCGACCGCTGCAGGGTCAGGAAGATCGAGTCGCGGGTCTTGCGGGCATCGGTGGCCAGGACCTGACGCAGCGCGTCCGCCGCCCCGGCCGGGACTCGTCCGGCGGGGGCGCTGGTGAGCAGGGCGAGGGCTTCGGCGGCGCCGCCGGTGCGGGCGTCGCTGGTGGGGTTGAACACCCAGCGCGCGACCGTGGCCATGTCACGGTCGTTGAGGTCGGCGGCCATGAGCAGCGCGCACAGCACCGCGGCGGCCCAGTCGTCCCAGCGGTCACCGTCGTCGTCGCCCGAGGCGGCGGCGCCGACCATGTGCCCGGCCCGTTCGGCCGCGGTCTGGGAGTCGGCGCAGCCACGCACCGGGGACCACCAGACCGTCGAGCCGAGTCCGCCGAGGTTCTCGGGGTTGAACAGCATCACCGGTCCCTGCTCGGCGCGGGCCCCGGCGCAGTAGTCGTAGATGTCGACCTTGGTGGAGGTGGCCATCACCGGGCCGTCGTGGTCGATGACGTGGTGCCCGAGCAGCGCGGTCTTCCCGGTCTGCGGGGGCGCGATCAGCCCGATCACGTCGCGGTGCGCGGCGTAGCAGTCGGTGCCGACCACCGGGCCCACCACGGTGCGGCCCAGCCAGGTGCCGCAGCGACCGGCCGGGAGCCGCTCGATCCGCCCGGGATCCGGGCGCCCGCCCGGCGCGGAGGCCGCGGCGGCGATGCTGGGGCGGGAGGCGACCGCGGCGGCGCGGACGGCGTGGGCGGAGACGTAGCGGTGCAGGTCCCACCAGCTCGCCCACCCGTCGAATCCGTAGCGGATCCGGACCCGGCCACGGATCGTGTGCGGGTAGACCGCGCGCACGATCGGGACCGCCACGACCACCGCGGCGGCTCCGGCGAGGATCTCCCCCACCGTGGCCAGGAATCCCAGCGTCGGCAGCACCGCCGGGTTCTGCGGGGTCGCGGTCCCGGCCAGCACGGCGACCGTCAGGCCGGTCAGGAGTACGCCGAGCGCGATGAGCTGGACCCGCCAGCGGCACAGCGCCGAGGCTGCGGCGGTGCTGAGCCGGGCCCAGCCGGGAGAGGCGAGACCGGACCGCAGCGTCGGCAGGATGGCCCACCACCACGCCGCGCCCACCCCGCGCGACACGGTGCGGTGCCAGCCGCGGCCCGGCTCCGATCGCTCGGACATCGACCGGGCCGGTGTCGGGTCGGTGGTCGTGGCGTCGTGGTTCTCGACGCTGTGGAGCTCGGCGCGGGTCATGCGCCCACCTCCAATCGGGTCGGGGTGGCCACCAGGATCAGCGGGCGCGCCGGTTCGGCCGCCGCGCCGGTGTCGGGGCCCTCGGGTGGCTCCGGGCCGCGATCGCCGTCACCGGCGAGCAGGTCGCGGGCCTCGGAGAGCAGACGGCGCCCGGTGCGGGGCGAGACGGCGTAGAGCGCTGCAGCCTGCGAGCCGGTCACCAGGCACTCCGCGCGCAGCAGCTCGGCCAGCTCACGGACCCGCTCATCACCCGAGGTGCCCGGAACGTCCGTGGACGTGTCTGCGGGCTCGGTGACGTCGGTGTCGGGGTCCGGCTGGACGGTGCTGCTTGGAGCTGTGGCGGCGCGGCGTTGTGCGCGCACCCCGGTACGGCCTCGGCGGCGGGCGATCGCGTCCGCGCCCAGCTCGACGCCGAACCGGTCGCGCCAGGCCTGACCCCAGGCCTCGGCGGCGTCAGCGCCGGGCCCCAGCTCGACCCGGCGCGACCACGCCGCCCAGGACAGCAGCGGGTAGCGCAGCAGCCGGGCGAGCCCAATCAGCAGGCCCCGCCGGCGGCGAGCCCGGCCGGCTGCGGCGCGGGCGCGGCGCTGGTGCCCGACGAGCAGCTCGACGAGTGCGAACCCGACCAGGCTCGCGAGGGCGTAGGCGACGCCGACCTGCAGACCGCCGGGCCCGGTCGCGCCGTGCCAGAGATTGAGGGAGGCCGCGACTGCGGCGAGTAGCCACACTCCCGCGGTGAGCCGCCCAGCCGGTTCTCCCGCCGCGACGGCCTGGTGCCGGCGCCAGGCCAGCAACCAGGCTGCGCCTTCGAGCATCGCGGGCAGCAGCACCGACATCGAGCCGAGCTGCATCTGGGTGCGGGCGAACTCCAGCTGCCCGCGGGTCGCGATCAGGGTGGGCGCCACACAGGCCACGAACCCGGCCACCGACGGCAGCTCGGCGACCACGGCCCGGGCACCGGCACGTACCGCGGCCCGGCGCCGCGCCGCCTCGGCCGCGCGCTGCTCGGAGCGCTCGGCGGCGAGCTGGGCGCGGGCCCGTTCGGAGCGCTGCGCGGTCTCTGCGCGGGTCGCCTCGGCGGCGGCGCGGGCCTGCTCGGCCTCGGCCGCGGCGCGGATCCGCTCGGCGCGCCCGTCCCGCCACGGGGGCGGGGTGGCGGTCGTCTGCTTAGGCTGCGACACCGCCGATCACCGCCTCCCGGATGGCCAGCCGGTTGGTGCGTGCGGTCAGGTTGTGCAGCCACGGGGCCAGGGCGCGGCGCTGGGCGTGGCTGTCGGCCGAGATCAGCTCCGGCAACGGGGTCAGCTCGACCGCGCACCCGGGGCAGGGCCTGCCGGGCGGCTCGGTGAGCGCGGCGGGGGCGATGAGCTCGCCGCACAGCGCCTGGTAGCGGCCGCTCGGGTGACCGCCGCCGGAGATGGCCTCGTCGGTGACCTCGTGCTCGACGCCGTCTCCGGCGGCGGTGACCGGGATCGACCGGGCGTGTACCGAGAGCCGTGCACCGCGGTGGCCGGGTCCGTGCTGTCGGCGCCTCACGCGGGGACTCCGGACAGCGCATAGCGGGCAGTGGCCTTGGTCGGGGTGTGTGGCGCGGACACAGCGGTGTGGCGGGTGCTACGGCAGGGCTGGGCCCGTCGGTGACCGCGCGGGACGCGGTGCGGTAGGCGCGAGAGACTGCGCATGGATCGTTCTCCTGGCTTGAGCGCTCGGGGTTGCGGTCCGTCCAGGTCCTGGCCGGTGGTGACACACCGGCCAGGACCGCCGAAGATCTCGACACCCAGAAGGTAGCGAATATTCAGAATATTCGCAACGTTGTGGTAGCGTAGGCACAGGCCGGAGCGGGCACACAGGTGCCGCTATCTGTGCCTTTGCTGTTCCCGTGAGACGGGGTCCCTGCGTAGCCTCGAGGTGTATCTGGAATATTCGTGGCGCTCAGGGGAGGCGGAATGAAGGTTCAGGTCATCGCAGTGTCAGCGTCGTGTGAGGGCGGGAACTGCCCGACGACGTACGTGACCGACCGGGGCAGCGTGCTGGTGCAGGGCGACCGCACCGCGAGAGGACGGAGGTTCGCCGAAGTGACTCAGCAGCTGCTGCAAGATCACGCCCAGCGACTCGGCGGCTCCCGCTGGACCGGGCGGGTCACCCCGACGTCGGCCGGCACCGTGCTCGTCGAAGGCGACGTCGTCGACGACGTCGAAGCCCTCCAGAGCATCGGGCTGCCGCCCCACGAGACCCTCGTCGAGATCCACGGGACGGTGATCGCATGAGCGAGCTGACCCTCGGAGACATGTACTCCCGGTTCACCCGCTACGCCTGGCGCTACGAGGGCCGCGACGTCTACTCCGTCGGTGGTGAAGAGGACCGGATCGCGACCTTCCTGCGCGGTGAGGCGCTGCCCCGCAAGACCCGCGAGAACAACGGCTGGATCGCCACCGTCGAAGACGTACGCGCCCGCGGCGCGGCGATCGGCCGCGTCCGGGTCGTGGGCCGTCCGGTCACCGACTACACCCGGTTCGAGTTCGCCGCCTACCCCGACAACGTCGCAGCCGGGGAGGACGTGCAGGCCATCGCCCGCGAGGCGCTCGACCCGGCCTGGGCGGGCGTGCCCGACTTCTGGCTCTTCGACGACACCACCGTGTTCGTGCAGCACTTCGACCAGGACGGGCAGTTCCTCGGCGCGGAGCAGGCCCACGACGTCGCCCCGTTCGTCGCGATCCGCGAGCTGCTGCTCGGACAGACCGTCGCGGCGGGCGCGTTCGACCTGAGCAACTTCCCCCGCCAGCGCACCGCCGCTGTCGGTCCTCCCCCACCGCTCAACCTCCCGGCCACGGCCCGGGGCTAGAACGGAGCACTGATTGAGCAGGGCATCGCAGAAGGAACTGGGTGAGCGCCTCCGGGCCTGCCGCAAAGCGGCCGGCCTGACCGGCACCCAGCTCGGTGACCTGCTCGGCGTCTCCCAGTCCAGGATCAGCAAGGTCGAGAACGGCACCGGTCAGGCACGAGCCGACAAGGAACTCGTCTCGGCCTGGCTGGACCGCACCGACGCCGACGAGACCGCCCGGCACGACGTCACGGCCCTGCTCGAGGCGACCTCGGAGATCACGGACTGGACGAAGCTGCACTCGCGAGGCTGGCACCAGCACCAGCTCAGCTACGCCGACCTCGAGCGCAGTGCCCGCGAGATCAAGGTCTTCCAGAACGCGATGATCCCCGGCCTCTTCCAGACCGCCGGCTACACCTCCTACCTGCTCAGCACGGTCCTCGGGCTCTCGGCCGAGGACGTCGGGCAGGCCGTGACCGCCCGCCTGCAACGCAAGAGCGTCCTGTACGAGCCCGGCACCCGCATCCGCGTCGTCCTCACCGAAGCCGTGCTGCAGCACCGCCTCGGGGGGCCGGCCGTGATGAGCGAACAACTCCACTACCTCAGCGAGCTGTCCCGGCTCCCCACCGTTGAACTCGGGGTCATCCCCATCGACACCGCCATGCCGTCGCGATACGGAGCGAGTTTTGACCTGTTCGAAAACCTCGAAGGCGCCGACGACTCCACCGTCGTCGTCGAACTTGAGGCCAGCGAGTACCGCGAGGACGACCCGGATCGCATCGCGGCCTATCGCCGTCGGCATAGGGTGTACTGGAACTCCGCGGCCCGCGGTGAAGAGGCACGGGCCCTTATCGGGCACATCGCAGACGCGATGACCTCGGAGATCTTCCGCTAGCTGCCCGCCAGCCCGTCGGCTCGGTGCCGCATCCGGTCATGCGGACACGTCACGCACCACGTGATAACCCGCTTTATCACGTGCTCCCATCACCAGATGCTGGTCCGAGCGTCGTCGTGCTGGTGAGTGCCGTCGACGACCTGGAAGATCCCCTGCTCGATCTCGACCGAGGCCGCACGCACCTCGCCCTCCAGGCCGGGCGGCCACACCGTCGTCGGCGACCACCGCACACCGATGAGGTCGCGCATCGCGACATTATCCGCTGCGCGCAGGTCTGCCCCGACGAAGTCGTCGCCCGCGGCCCGCAGGACGGACAGCAGGCTAGCCAGCTGGTTCGCACCGTCGAGGTCCAAACTCAGATCCAGATCCATCTCGCGGGCGAGGTCGTGGACCAGTGTGCGAACGCTGGCCAGGATGCCGCCGAGGTCGTGGTCGAGATCGTGGTTGCGGTCGCGGTCGCGGGCGCGGTTGCGGTCGAGGGCGTGGGCGAGGTCACGGGCGAGGTCGCGGGTGAGGTTGAGGTCGCGGGCGCGGTCGCGGACGAGGTCGAGGGCGTGGGCGAGGGCGTGGGCGAGGTCGAGGTCGAGGGCGTGGGCGAGGTCGAGGGCGTGGGCGAGGGCGCGGTCGATGTCGATGTCGAGGTCGAGGACGCGGGCGAGGTCGAGGTCGCGGTCGAGGTCGCGGACGCGGACGTGGTCGAGGGCGTGGGCGAGGGCCTGGGCGAGGGCGAGGCTGCGGTGCAGCAGGCGACGGGTCGGGTGGATGCGGAGTTTCAGACGTTCGGTATCAGTGAGGTCGGCCAGCTGGCGGCCGGCGGGGTGGGTCGGTTTGGTGGGCTGGGGGTTGGGCGGGGTGGGGTCGCCGATGATGTCGGTCAGGCCGGTGTCGAGGTCGAGGATCGTGGGCAGGTCGCTGGTCAGCGCGGTGTAGGTGGCGGGTTGTGTCGCGTCCGCGGCGCCGGCGGTGAGGTCGAGGGTGGTGGCGAGATCCGCGACGAGTGCGTTGTGGGCTGCGGCGATCTGGTCGTCAGAGGCGCGGGCGGCGGGGTCGGGACGGTGGGTGCTCACGGGGTGGCCTCCAGGAGCGCGCGCAGTGTGGTGCGGGCCTTGTAGAGGTTCGCCCGGACCGCGTCCGAGCTGATCTGCAGGGCCGTGGCGGTCTCGGCGGGGGTGGCGCCGTCGTAGGCCCAGGCCATGACCTGCCGTTGGCGGGAGGGGAGGCGGTCGAGGAGGGCCAGGACGCGGTGTCGGGTCTCGAGTTCGGTGTAGCGGGTCTCCGGGTTGAGCAGTGGTGAACCGGGCTCGTGGGGGAGGTCATCGACGGGGTCTTCGTGCAGTGCGGCGACCCGGCGGGCGTAGAGGCGTGAGGCGACCAGCCGGCACCAGGCGTAGGGGTAGGTCAGGGTGCTCCACTGTCGGAACGCCTGGGTGAGGGCGTCCTGGGCGCAGTCGGCGGCGTCGGGCAGGGAGGCGCCCTGCCAGCGCAGGAACGCGATCAGCTTGGGCGCGGAGGCGCGGTAGAACGCGGTGAACTCCTCGATGACGTCGGCCCGGGTCGCCGGGGGCGGCGGGCTCGCGTCGTGATCGGATCCGGGCCACAGGCCGGCCGAGGATCGTCTGCTGTGGTCGCCGGGTTCCTCGTCCGCTGTGGTCATCGTGTCCTCCAGGTCCGGCCGGTCATCGCCGGTCGAGCAGACGGTGGAACAGGGCCAGTGCTCCACCTGCCGAAGCGCCGGCGACCAGGAGCGCGGCGGGCACGTCGTGGTAGGCGAGGAACCCGAGCCCGCCGGCGACCAAACCCACCAGGGCGGCGATCAGGAACACCACCGCGGTACGAACGGGCAGCAGCGGTTCGGACGGCCGAGACGACATCGGACAACCTCCAGCAGGATCGACAACCGTGTCAGGTCCTAGTACGCCAGCACACCCCTAACGTGAACTCCCGCCGGGCTGATTGCGCTGCCAGGTTGCGGACCCGGTTCCAGGCCGTGGCGTTGGTTCGTCAAGGACTGTGTGATCTGCCGGGGCGCGAGGTTGATGCCGAGCAGGCGTTTCGGGACGCGGCCGCTACTGGCGACCCGAGCGAGCTGATCGGGTTGGGGCTACGCCGACGTCCCGTCGGTCAACCGCTGACCGACCTTCGGATCGCCCGCCGGCTACCCATGTTCGGGATCACGCTCGGCAAGCCGCGCCCGCATGTGCGCGGTTTGTCGGGGGTCGGCCGTAGGGTCCGCGCCGTGCCCCAGCTTCCGGTCGAGCCGTTGTCGGTGCGCAGCGGTACCCGCGCCCGTACGTCGCGCCAGGCCGGGGTGCCGTCGTACCTGGCGCCGCCGCTGCGCACCTGGCTGGCCGCGTTCCTCACCGACCGGCTCGAGCGGCGGGTGCGGCTGCGGATGGGTGACAGGATCACCCGGCCCGGGAGCTCGCTGCGCGCGGCCCTCGATGCGGTTCAGGACATGCCTGGCTCCGACCTGCGAGTGATCCCCTGGGTCAGCTCCGGTGACGACTTGCTCGACGCCGTCGACTTCGCCCTGCAGCTCGACGACGCCGCGGCTGACCAGCGACGCTGGTCTCAGATGTTCTCCAGTGACCCCGAGGGCGGGTACCCCCGCCTTGCCGAGATCGGCGAGCTTGTTGAACTGCTCGACGACGCTGACTCCGTTTACACCGTCGGGGTCGTCAACGACCGGCTGTGCTTGATTCGACGTATCGACACCACCGTGCAGGCCGCTGCCGATCACGCCATGGCCGCCGATCCGACGGCGGGTCAGCTGCTCCGTCAGGCCTGGGGTGCCCTCTATGCGAGGGAGGCGGACCCGACCACGGGCTACCGCGACGCCGTGCGTGCGGTCGAGCAGCTCGCCTGCCCGCTGGTGTTGCCGAAGGAGGACGCCACCCTGGGTAAGGTGGTCAGCCACCTGCAGCAGGGCGGGCACAAGTGGCGGTTCGTGCTCGTCGATCGCGCTGGCAACGACGGCGTCGGACCGCTGGTAGCGATGCTCGACCGACTCTGGACCGGGCAGGTGTCCCGCCACGGCGGCGGGAAGAACTCCCGCGACCAGACCAGCGCCGAGGCTGAGGCCGCCGTGCATCTCGCCGCCACCCTGGTGCAACTACTTTCCACCGGCGCCCTGGTCCGCCGAGACGTACCACCGCGGCGCGTGTGAACTGCCAACGATCGTGAGGTGCTTCCGATGGAAGCACCTCAACCAATGCAGGCTTCGTTGGTCAGGACGCCCGTCAGGAGGTGCCGGAGGGCTGCTTCACCAGCGACCACGTCCTCTCAACGGCATCAGACTCGGCGAGTCCGTTTCACCTCGAGATCTGAGGCCCTGGCCGGGGTCATCGACATAGTCACGGTCACTGACACCTGGTCTGTCGCCTTTTGACAGCCGATCTGTCGCGAACTACTGACGCCACGCTGTCGCTCGACACGTATCCCGGTGCCAGTTCGACGGCGCCCCACCCGACGGCCCGCGGATCTGGGCGGGGCAGGCCTGTTCACGCTCAGGAGTGATGTAGGGACGGCGTGTCGACTACCGTCCTTTCAGAAAATCGGCCATGATCTCGCCATGGCGAAGCGGACAGCCGCACGGCGGATCGGGCGCCCCTCCAAGGGCCCCCGAGTCGCCATCGGCACCCGAATCCCGGAAGCGCACGGCACGCAGCTGCGCTCCGTCGCCTCCGACCGCGGCTGGTACCACTCCGAGACAGCTGCGGCGCTGATCAGCGTCGGCCTCCGCCACCTGCAGGAGGCCACCGCCCCCGCCCCAGGGACCGACGCACTGATGATCCGCGTGCCCCAGACCGACGGCCAGAGAGTGCGCGACATCGCCGCCGAGCTCGACTGGTCCTACTCCGACACCGCCGCCGCGCTGATCGCGGTCGGCCTGCGCCACCTCGACGAGCTCCCCGCCAAGAGCTCGACGACACCGTCGAACCCCGCCCAACAGGAGCTGCCACTGACACGGGCCTCATAACGAGAACGAGACGACCCCTGGCCGGGGGCCGCCTCGTTTCGATCTCGCGTCACTCGGACCTGCACCCGATGTGACGTCGGTGCTCCGGCGAACCGGAGCGAAATCCCCAACCTGTCAAGAAGGGGCGCTTTCGCGTGTCCAGGATACATCCTGGGCCGGATCCAGCGCGACCACGACACGGGGCCACCCCGTCATGCCCGGACACCGATCCGGGAACCGGGTGGTGCCTGCCCTGCTACGAGCAGGGCGCGTTCACGCTCGCATCCGGCCCCGACAACACCCGCTGCGTCATGCACGGCGCACTCCTGCAGGACCAGGCACCGGACCCGTGCGGCTACGGGATCCGCGCCGTCGCGCCGTCGCGGCGGGCCCCGCGCGGCCGCGCGGCCCGCAGCACCGACCGCGGCGGCCCCACCACCGGGCCGGGCCGGGCCCCGCGCCCCCGCGCGCGGCAGCGGGCCACCGAGCGTGCCATGGCCCGCGGCCTACAACGAGCCCGCCGGCGCCTCAACGCCGGCGAGTTCACCCCGCACCCGGGGTGGCGGCACTTCATCGAGGCCGGCTACCGGGTCCTCACCTCACAGACCGAGGCCCTGGCCGACATCGCCCGCCGCGTCGACGACGAGGAGTGGCGCACCGACAAACGCCACAGCTGGGCCCTGATCCTGCGCCGCCTGGTGCTGCACATGGACTGGACGACCGGACTGATCACCGGCCTGACCGCCGAACGCCTCGGCGAGGCCGGCGCGCGGGCGCCGCGCACCGTCTCCCGTGTCCTGGCCTGGGCCCGCGACAGCGGCCTCGTCGTGGTCGTCGAGGCCGGCGCCACCGCGGAGTTCCTCGGTACCGACACCAACCGCACCCCCACCTACGCCCTGGTCACCGACCGTCCACTCCCCTCCCCGAAGGCGACCGCGCCGTCGCCGCTGTCCCCTGTGGATGAAAGTGGCGACCTCCCTACTTCTAACGTGAGTAGTAAGCCCTTGACAGACGGCAGACGGGCTCAACCCACCCCCCAGCCACGCTGGCCGTCCCACGCCGTCCCCGGCAATCCTGGCGAGAGAAACGCCGCCACGTTCACCTTGGTCTCACGTCTCGGCCTCGACGGCCGACAAGCGGGCAAGATCGAGATTTGGCGGGCCCGGGCCATCCTGAAAACCTGGTGGGACCAGGGAGCCTGCATCGCCGGCATCCTGCACGCCGTCGACCACCACCCCGACCGGCCCGACCGCAACCGCGGCGACGCCTGCCGCGGCGCCGACGACCCACTCCGCGTGCTGGCCCACCGGCTCAAGCCCTGGCGGGGCCGGCTCAACGAGCTCCCCCGCGGCGTCGTCGGACACCGGATCCAGGTGACCCCTCCCCCGGTGCCGCGTCCCGCTCCGCAGGTGATCTGTCCTGCGGACCGCCGTGCGGCCCGTGACGCCGCACGTGCGGCACTGGCCGCGCACCTCGACGACCTGCGGGAGCGGCGGCGCGCGGCGCAGTAGACGCCAGGCGGAGGGCCAGGGCGCCGTCGGTCTCCTCGTCGGCAGTCCAGGCCGCGTTCGTGGGCCGCGGCGGCGATGGCGGGGGCCGGCGCCGGTCCGTCCTGTCCGAGTCCAGGCCGGGCTCAGCCGGCGCCTCAGTGCTCAGCGACCAGGAGCGAGCCGAGGACCCAGCAGCAGGCACGGGCCCGGCCGGAGCCATGGATCCGAGCAGGCGATCGACCGCTAGCGATTTCGTGACTGGTGCGCCGGGCGGCGGCAGCTGGTTCGCACGCGAGGTTCGGCGCCGCTGATACCGACGACGGCGCCCCGAAAGGGATCAGAGGAGCGCAGCGGACGTGGACGAGATGGAGGAGCCGCGGCGCCACGTCAGCAATTGATCGAACGTTTGTTCGCATCACAGGTGCCCGGATCGATGCTCTGCCCCGAACAGAGAACGAGGCGGCCCCTGGCCGGGGGCCGCCTCGTCGAGAACTCACGCCGTCCGGCCCTGCAACCGGGGCGACGCTGCCCCGGCCGAAGCCGAGGCGATTTCCCCAACCTGTCGAGAAGGGGCGCTTTCGCCTCTGCAGCATACAACGGTTCGACCTTGCGACACGACAACGACATCACAACACGCGGTGACCGGTCCCCGAAGTGTCGCGCCGCGCAGCTCAAGGCTGCCCGTCCCGGCTTCGACCGCTGCGGTGGTAACGGCGTTACCACCCCACCCCTCCCCCGGATTCGTGGGCACGGCCCCCCGGGCCCCGGACCTTTGGGCTCGCCTGGCGACCCGCGGACGGCGACGTCGATCCAGTACCGAGAGCCCCGGAGCGCCTCCGCGTTTGCGCCGATCCCTCTGGCATGATGTCCGGCGATCCGAAGTACCACCCGCCGGGTGGGAAGCAGACGGAGGGAACAACTCCATGGCGCGTGTCCATGTCATCGCCAACCAGAAGGGCGGGGTCGGCAAGACCACCGTCACCGTGAACCTCGCGGCCGTGGTCGCCGACACCCTCGGGGGGACGGCGGACAACTCCCCCGTCCTCGGCGTGTCCACCGACCCCCAGGCGTCGATGCTGGAGTGGGCACAGCGGGTCGGCGACGACCTGCCGTTCGACTTCGAGCAGTGCCACGACAACCCGGCCCTGCTGGGCAAGCTCCGCGAGATCCAGCAGTACTCGCACATCTTCGTCGACACCCCGGGCAGCCTTGAGGACGAGTCGATCCTGCAGACCGTGCTGACCCAGGCCGACGACGTCATCGTCCCCCTGGAGCCGGAGCCGATGGCCTTCTCCCCCGCCACCCGCTCCATTCAGCGGGTCATCGAACCGGCCGGCGTGCCGTGGCGGGTCCTGCTCAACAACTGGGACCCCCGCGACGGCGAGGGCGACCTGAACCAGACCCGCGACTACGTCCAGGCCCGCGGCTGGCCGTGCTTCCACACCGTGATCCGGCACTACAAGCTCCACACCCGCGCCTCCGCCGAGGGCGTCACGGTCGTGCAGTACGCGAAGAACCGCGTCGCGCTCGAGGCCCGCCAGGACTTCTTCAAGCTGGCCCTGGAGGTACTGGGCAGCGGCGGCGGCTCCCCGCGACACGCCGGCCCCGACGACAATGCCGGCAACGGCGGGCCTGACAACGGCGACGGTGGTAACGGCGTTACCGCCCCCGGGAAGGGCTGAGCCGTGGGCAAGCGCGTGAACCTCGCCGAGCTCGCCCGCGAGGAGGTCCCCGACAGCTACTCTCCTCCCCCACGCCAGCCCCGCGGCGCCGCCACCGAGGACGTCCCGGCGGGCCCGGACACCACGGCGCTGGCGGTGTCGCAGGTCGCGGCCAACCCGCTGAACCGGCGCAGCGACCGCGACAGCAGCGGCGAGGACTTCGACCAGCTCGTCGACACCATCCGTACGCACGGCGTGCTGCAGCCCATCGTGGTCTGCTCCACCGCGGCGTTCCTGGAGCGCTACCCCAAGGAGCGGGGCGGCCTGCACGGCGCGCGGTGGGTGGCGCTGATCGGCAACCGGCGCCTGCAGGCCGCCGCGGCCGCCGGGCTCGAGCAGGTGCCGGCGCTGGTCAACGACGACCGGGTCGCCTCGATGTATGAGGTGATGCTGGTCGAGAACAGCCACCGCCGCGATCTCGGCCCGCTGCACGAGGCGGTCGCGATGCAGCAGGTGCTGACCGAGTCCGGGATCTCGCAGCGCCAGCTCGCGTCCCGGATCGGGCGCAGCCACCCCTATGTCACCCAGCGGATCGCGCTGCTCGGCCTGATCCCGGAGCTGCGCGACGCCCTGGACGAGGGGCTGCTCAAGGTGGAGGCGGCCCGCGAGATTGGCGGACTGTCCGAGGCCGAGCAGAAGGTGATCGCCGCGGCCGGCGCGCCGTACCGGCGCAAGCGCGCCGAGACCGGTAACGCCGTTACCACCCGGCGGACCATCACCGCGTCGAGCCCGGCGAAGACCGCGGAGTCGATCCGGCGTCTGTTCAGCACCGACGAGCTCGCCGAGCTCGTGCGCCTGCTGTCCGAGGGCGAGCCCGAGGGCTGACTGTCCCGCGACTGCGGTGCGGTCGCTGCTCGATCCCGGTGCGGGGTGGTAACGGCGTTACCACCCCGCACCGCTGTCTCACGGGCCCGTACGCGCGGCCGGCGAGCCGGACGGGCCGGGGGAGTGCTTTGTCGGTCAGAGGCCCAGGCGCCGGGTCGGGTTGTCCGACCACACGGTGCCCTCGTCGATGTAGCCGCGCATCGACGAGCTCGACCGCCACCGCCCGTGTCGCATCAGTGCCACCTCCGACGCGCCGCTGGCGTGCGCGGTGGTGGCGAACCCGCGCCGCAGCGAGTGCCCCGCCCAGTGCCCGGGCAGCCCGGCCGCGTCGGCGCGCTCGGCGACGATCCGGGCCACCGACCGGTCCGAGAGCGCCGCCTCACCGAGGCGCCCCCACCGGTCCACCGCCACGAACGCGCCTGCGGCGGGCAGGAGCCGCGACGCGTCCCCGGTGCCGGGTCGTCCGGGCGCCGGCCGTCCGGGCTCGGTCCGGGCCGGGTCACCGGTGGCGGGCTGCGCAGTGGGGGAGTGCAGGCGGTGCTGCAGCCACGCCTGCCAGGCCCGCACCGGGCAGGTCGCGGGGTCGGAGCCGTAGGACAGGCCGCGGGTGTGCCCGAGCGCGTGCGGGTCGGTCTTTGACGAGGCAATGAAAATCCGGAGGCCGTCGGAGTCGAGCGTGATGTCGCCGAGGGTGAGCGCGACGAGCTCGCTGCGGCGCAGCGCGCCGGCGAACCCGATCAGCAGTAGCGCCCGGTCCCGGGCGTCGCGGGGGCTCTTCGGGTCCAGGGGGATCATCATCGCCCGCAGATCATCCGGGGAGGCCGCGGCGACCCGGGCGGGGCGGGTGCGGTGGGTGCGCCGGATCCCGGCCAGCACGGTGCGGACCTGCTCGTCGCGGGTGGGGGAGGGGTGCCCAGCCAGGTCGTGGGCGACCGCGATCGACGAGCACCACCGCGCCAGCGTCGCCGGCCGCCGCGCCCCGGCGTGCGCGACCAGGTAGCGGGCCAGGACCACCGGCGCCGCCGGCAACGCCGACTCGGGCGGGTCCTGGGCTCCGCACCAGGCGGCGAACCGGGCGTGATCGGAGCGGTAGGCCCGCCACGTGTTCACCGCCCGCGCCGCAGCCGCGTACTCCCCGACCGCGGCGTGCAGTGCGTCGGCGCTCGCAGCTGGAGATACGGCGCCGGGTGGTAACGGCGTTACCACCGCCGGCGCGGTGGGCGAGAGGGGAGCGGGAGCGGCAGTGGAGCGAGCAGCGGGGGAGGGGGCTGCGGTCCTGCGCCCGCCTCGCGCTCCGCCTCGTCCCACGGCCGGTCGCCCCCGCTCCTTGCTCCGAACTCGTTCCGCCCTGTCGGTGCGCAGTGTGCCGCGCACCCCCGACAGAACCCGGGCGACCCGCCGTGACCTGCGCAGACCCGTCTGAAGTCCGATAAGGCGACATTATCGGACACGATGTCTTGCCGCTGTCGTCCTGGTGCTGGTTGGAGCGCTGATCGTTGCGGCAGTCACCGCGGCGAAGCGGAGCTGGGAGGAGCGCCCGGGCAACTATTCACGATCGAGGAACCGATGAACACGGTAGTCGTATCCACGGTCGGAATGACCTGCACCGACCTGCTCCGGGGGTCGTCGAGCCGGTCATTCGGCAGTCTTCCGATGTAGGTGTTCGTGTCCGAGGTACCAATCAGAACGCCGCTGACGGGCGGTTGCGTGTGCAAACAGACTAGAACGGGAGGGAACGGGGAAGTCGCAACAATGCCAACAGCGGTAGGTAGCAGGGACAGCGTTGTAACGAACGCGAACAGCAGATTCCTAGCGGAGTCGTTACCCAGGGCAGCTGTCTTTGGAAGAAGGAGGGCGGCCACTGCAGAGAACAGTGCCGCCAGAACCGCGACTGCAACGAAGCACTCCGTCAGACTTCGATGCAGCCCGGAGAATTGATCCGAACCTGATCGCAGCTTAATGAGGACTGGCACCGATAGCGTCAGCAAGATGCTTGCTAAAATGCCGACCACGGCTATGGACGCCCGACTTGGCGACTCGGATTTGGGCAGCTTCCGTTGTTTCCAGGGTGAAGTTATGGTTCTGATGGCCAGGGTTGTCCAGAGTCCTGCGACGAAGAGCGTAGGGAGGATTGCGGCGGCCCCGACAATTTGAATGTCTGCGACAGAGACGTCTTGCAGTAGGGCGCCCCATGGAAATCTCTGGAACCAGCTCCGCAGAAGTAGGACCAAGTTGCCAGCGATAAACGCCAGAGCTGCGCTAGCAGTCAGAAGCGCTGCTGCTTGACCGAAGACTGTTGACACGTCGAGCGGCGACGCTCCGCTGCGCTGATCGCCAGACCTTCTTGTCAACGTGCACCGTGTTTCATTAGTCGCTTAGGTATGACGTCGTCAAACGGACTCGATATCCCCGGCCCGTGCTCGGGGCCGGATGTACCGAAGATGCAGCACGTATCACCTACAGGTGATGAGTTATCGAAAAATTTGAACGATCTTGTTACTGACTGCGATTCCTTGGTCGATTCGGCCAGCGACACTACTCGCCTCATGGGCGAACAGGTTGAGCGGTAAGTCCGGTGGAGGAGACGCTCCCAGGCTGGTCGCTGGCGCGGCTAGAAGCTTGCGCTCGTTGTTTGCTGAGACGAGGTCAAGGCCACACTGGGTCGACTTCGATCCGAGTCCGATACTTTCGATCAGGGTCTGCGACTTATACGGGCCGTCTGTTGCCGTGATAAATGTCCTGCTCGCCGCATCCATGCATGTCGACGCGGCGGAACGATACTTCTCGTTGTTAAAGATGAGGTTCGGCAGGCTGTCTCGAGCCTGCTCTGCAGCAGCATGCATGATTTCGAACGTCATCCACTGTCGCTGAAAAGCAGGACTGATGCGGATCCGGAGACTGCTAGGAAAACCTGAAAATGCTAGTGCTGAACCAGGCTCGAGCTGAAACTCAGGCTCTTTAACACGGGCGGCAACCTCGCGGAACGCCCTTACGGAGAGCGGCAGCTCGCCATATTGCGTGCCGGTAGCGCCCTGAGTGGATGTCACTACATAGGCGTCGGTAGTCTTGTTGATAATGACAGTTGTTCGAGGCGAGGGGGAAACGGTCATGCATACGCCGAGTCCCGACAGGTCGGGAGCTGGGGAGCTGTCAGATCGCATCGGAATTCGGATGCTGTTTGGAACCGGCTCGCAACCCGGGGCCGACCCGCTCACGACCGGCGCCATGGCGGATCCCGTAGGTGCCATGTCAAACGCCGAGGCGGTCTCCGGAGCCGGCCCCGAAGATGATGCGGTAAGGACGATCACGGCGCCGACAACTATTGGACTCCACAGCAAGTGTCGCCACATGTGGACCACTCCTTCGAGGTTTGTGAGATCTCACTGCTAGTTCTTGACCGCGACCATGCAGCCCTCGACCGCTGGGCTGACAGGATTCGCCACGGATCGGACTCGCCGGCCGCAACCTCACCAGCCAGCCTCTACGACGGACTCGCTGCGAACACGTGAGTCCGGATCAGCCGGTCCTCACCAGTCCTGGGGCACCGTCTGCGCCGTCGGCGCTGGCGCCGGCGCCGCCCTGACCCGCAGGACCTGGCTGATCGCCCTCCACACCGTCATCGTCAGGCGGGAGAGTGATATCCCCGCCGTCACCGCCTGACCCGCCATAGAAGTCACTGTTCTCGATGGCCGTCGGTAGCTGGTTGCTGTAGGCCCGTCCTCCATCACCGCCGCCACCTCCCCGCGCAGTCCCGGTTCGTGGCGTCCCTGCCTGACTGATCCGTGAGTCGCCTCCACGGCCACCGTCGCCCCCACGCCCCGTCGAGCCGGTCCCTCCGAGCTCGGCGAATCCGCCGTCACCCCCATGGCCGGCGGAGACGGCTCCCAGTGCGGTGGCCACGCCGCCATCGCCACCTCGTCCCGCGGTGGCGGTGGAGTTATCTGAGTAGGCGAACGCATTACCCCCAGCACCGCCCGCACCCCCGACGGCTCCGCGCCCGACGCTGTCCCCGTTCCCTCCAGCGCCGCCGTCTCCGCCGCGAGCCAACGATCCTGCGCCGTCTGTCACTGCGCTGCCGCCGCTCCCGCCGGGACCGCCGAGGGCTTCGCCGTTGAGGCTTGATTCGGGGCCATCACCGCCCCGTCCGCCACGTCCGCCAGCGGCGATACCGTCATTCCCCTCGGTCGTGGCGATGCCACCGTCCCCGCCGCCAAGGACGTCGTCAGTGCGTCCGGCGGCGACCACGGAGTCGGAATCACCCCCGTCACCACCACGAGCGAACGGCATGCTGCCGACGGCGCGAGCGGCGCCGCCTTGACCGGCATAAGTGGAACCAGTGCTTGCTCCGTCACCTCCAACGGCCTGGGCACGACCGGGAACACTCGGGGCGGAGGTGCAGTCGTTCTCGGTGCAGTTCGCGGTACCCGCGGCTCCGGCTGCGCCACCCACCGCAGAGGCATCCCCGCCGCGACCCCCCAGGTAGAACCCACCGCCGTCGAAAACTCCGGCTCCATCGCCGCCAACGGCTGTTGCGTCGCCGCCCGCCCCTCCTGTGGCGACGCCGCTGCACGTCCCGGAACACGTGCCGGTCCCACCAGCTCCACCGGCGCCACCGACAGCCCGAGCATCTTTTCCAGAGGGGGCTAGGAAGTTGCCGACGTACAGACCAGCTGCCCCGTCGGCCCCCGTTCCGGACGCTAAGCCTCCGGCCCCACCGGCTGCGATGCCGCTGCATTGCCCGATGCAGTAGCCGGTGCCGCCGTCGCCGCCTCGGCCTGCAGTCGATGTGGCGGCTCCAAACTCATCGAGGGTGGTAACACCGCCACCCCCGCTCCCGCCAGTAGCGACGTTCGAGCACGTGCCGATGCAGTAGCCAACGCCGCCATTCTGGCCGGCGGCGCCGTCGACACCTGCTTGACCCACTGCTACGTCGGTGCAGGTGCCTGAGCAGAACTCCACGTTCTCGCCCGAGGCGTCTCGTGCGCGGATGAAACCGTTGCCGTAGGTGATCACGTAGTCATCCGGATCGAAGGACGCCGAGCGCTCATCCCACCCCGCATCGCGGATGTCGTCCACAAACGCTGCTAGACGCGCCGGCTCCGACCCCGGGTCGGTCGGGTCGGTCGGGTCCGTGGGGTCGGTCGGGTCGGTCGGGTCGGTCGGGTCCGTGGGGTCGGTGGGGTCGGTGGGGTCGGTGGGGTCGGTGGGGTCGGTGGGGTCGGTCGGGTCGGTGGGGTCGGTGGGGTCGGTGGGGTCGGTGGGGTCGGTGGGGTCGGTGGGGTCGGTGGGGTCGGTGGGGTCGGTGGGGTCGGTGGGGTCGGTGGGGTCGGTGGGGTCGGTGGGGTCGGTGGGGTCGGTGGGGTCGGTGGGGTCGGTGGGGTCGGTCGGGTCGGTCGGGTCGGTCGGGTCGGTGGGGTCGGTCGGGTCGGTCGGGTCCGTGGGGTCGGTCGGGTCGGTCGGGTCGGTGGGGTCTATCGAAATCCGCCCGCCGGGGATTGGACGACCTGAGTCTTGCCGGTACCCAGACTCGTACTTCGTTCTCCCCGGCGGTGTGGCGAGAGCGCCGCAACCAGTGAGGTGGCGGGTCGGCCCGGATGTCGCGTGCACGGTTCCGGAGCTGTCGACCACGACAGTGCTCGGCGCGAACCTCAGCGTCGTTGTGTGAGTGGCCTTCCAGCTCCCAGCGCTGAAGGCGATGGTCGTAATTGAGCGACCATGCTGGTCAGCCGTGTAGACGCTCCCGGAGCGCGCGTCGAAAACGACCGAGACAGGGCCGGCCCCAGTAGGCACCGCTGCGACCTGGTTGTAACCGCCACCCGGTCTCGGTACAAAGATCAGCAAGCGAGCGCCACACGGATCGACCTGGAAAACTGTGCCCGAAGCAGGGTCGACCGCCACGGCAGTCGGGAGAGACAGCTCAGAGATAACGGTCGAAGGAGTTGCCGACGTCTGCAGAGCAACATTGACGGCCGGTGTCGTAGTCATGACCAAAAGTGACGAGACGACGACCCCAAGACCTCCCGCAGCAAGACGATAAGCGCAGGTCGTGAACGTGCTGCGACGCCGATTTGCCATCGTAGGTCTCCCACAGGTGTAGGGGTCTGCCCTGTCCTGGGGGCTTCGCTCGCTCGGTCCGATTTGTCACGCAGTCACGACTGTCGATCGACGAAAATCATCATAGTTAATGACGGAGAGAGGTCATGTTGCGGCCTCTGCTCAGATGGTCATGGCCCTACGGTGCAGGTGGCGTGATCCTGTAAGGATCAATCGCGTTGCATTCTTCTGCCGTAGAATTCGAAGCGGCATCCACCGCTACCGGCCAGGCAGCTGAAACACGAGTAGACGACCTCTGACCGAGACCGTCGGGTCGTCCCCGCTCAGTTGCTGTCGGAGGCGGGATGCGAAGGGCGTGGGCAGGGGAGGATCTGCACCGGGCGCGTTCCGCAAGCTGTGCCCGCATTCGCCGCAGCGGGGCTGATGGCATCGAGGCGGACATTACGCCGTTCGGTCGCCAACCCAACGGCTTGTCAGCCGTCTTCTCAGCAGACCACTGACGCGGAGGATCCATGAACACAGCAACGCCGGCCCGACCGCTTCGGACGGGTTTGACATGCATCCTGGGCATGGCGTTGCTCTCCGGGCTGGTCGCCTGCGACAGAGCAGAGGCAGGCACTGCTCAAGGCTCAGCCGAGAGTGCGCCTTTGACCACGGTTGCCGGTTCATCACGGCCGACCGGGTAGACCACTGGTCCCCAGCGCGGGGGCTTCTTCCTGTACTGCACTCCCATCGACCGCACACCTGGCTTCTACTGCACCCCCACCAGTGGGGGATACGGACAAGCGCCAGCCCCCGGTGTGCCGGTGCCCGCGCCGATGTCGCCGCAGCCTACGGCGCCCGTACCCGCACCTGCGCCGCCTCCGGGTGCGAGCGAAGGCAGGCCAGACCCCTCCGGGCCGCCGTCATCCGCGCCCCCCTCGACTGCGGATCGCCCCCCGGCCAGCGAGCCGCCACCGACGTCAGCGCTGCCGATCCCGCCGGAGATTTCGCGCCCAACCGTGTCGGAGGGTCCTCCGGCTTAGGCCCGTGCCCGAAGAGTCGAGTAGCCGTCCGCGTTGACCTCGGCGTAGCCGCCTCGGATGGACTCGGCGTCGGCATGCAGATGGCGCCAGTCGCGGCGCTTTGTGAGGTCGAGGGTGCGGGCGCGGACGGCGCGGAGGTTGCCGTGCGCGACGAGGACCTGGTCCGGATCGAGCACCCGGACGTCGCCGGGCCGCATCGTCGGGACGACCTCGGTGCTACGGGTGCTGCGACCGCCGCTGAACAGGCCGTCGGTCTGGGTCTGGCTACGCAGCTGCTCGTGCTCGCCGAACACGGTCGAGAGCCACCGGAGCGTCGTGGCATCGGAGATGCCGCCGAACACGACCTTGGTGCTGGAGTTCTCCAGGAGGGCCGCGGCCGGGCCCTCGCCGAAGGCACCTTGGAGCTGCGCGACCGACTGCACGGCCCAGTGGGTGAGGACGCCGCGGCCGGCGGCGTCGGAGATGACGTCGGGGAGGCCGGGCATCGGGGTCGCGTTGGTGAGCTCGTCCAGGACCGCCACTGCGGGCGGGTCGAGTCGTTCCCCCGGGCCGACGAGCGCCATTGCCTGAGCGGTGTGGAGCCACTCCTCGGCCAGGGCCGTGAGCAGCGGTACCCAGTCCGGGGCCTGCCGGCGCCCGGCCACGACGTACACGGCTCCGCTGGCCCCGATGAGGGTGCGCAGATCCACGGCCTCGTTCGGCGCGGGGGAGCAGAAGGCGCGGACCCGGGGGCTGGCGAGAGGCTCGAGAACGCGGCGGACGCTCATCCAGACCGCGTCCGCGGTCCGGGCGGTCATGTTCGCCTCGGCCCGCAGGTCGGCGGCGATCTTCGGATGTCCCTTCTTGGCCAGGATCTCCACCGGTGCGGTGCCCTGCCGGTTCGCCGCCCACGCGAGCAGATCGTCGACGTCCGAGCCCGGATCGAGGGCGGCGGCGATGAGGTAGGCGCGCATCACCATGACCGCGCGTTCGCGGAAGACCCGGTCGTTGCCCGCGCCACGGCCGTCGCCAGCCTCGACGGTGACCGCGGCCGCCTCGACCAGGGTCATCGCCCGCCGCCGCGCGGTCTCGGGATCCTGACAGCCGGAGATCGGCGACCACTTCAGGGTCGCAGGCCAGGACACGGTGTCGGTGGTGTCGAGGACCAGCACGGGCCCGGCCCCCGGCCGGCGGGTCCGGGCCAGCGCGGTGTGCAGCAGGATGTCGGGCTTCGTCGACTGGCACCACATCGCACCCGGGGCGGCCAGCGCGATCGGGGTGATCAGGCGTCGCGTCTTGCCGGCCTGGGTCGGGGCGATGATTCCGACGTGGTGGCGGTGGGGGATCACCAGCGGGCCGCCCGGGCCCTGGCCGACGGGGGTGCCCATCTCGTCGGAGGGGGAGCGGGGCGCCAAGGTCGGGCGGGTGTAGCGCGCCTGGCGCCGGCAGGCGGCGGGGGAGATCTGACGGTGGATCTCGCGGCGGGTGGCGTGCCCGGCCGGGGTCGGTCCCCACCGCATCCAGGCCGGAACGCCGAGCAGGGCCGCCGCGGCCGCGGTGACCGCGACCAGCACCGCCGCGGTCACCCAGAACAGGCCCGGCTGTCCCGCGAGCGCCGCGTACGGGGCGGGGAGCGCCCCGATCTGGTCGCCGCTGAGCACACCCAAGCTGGTGACGACGTCGGAGAGGCTCGGCCACACCAGCGGCCCACCGGCGAAGGCGCCGGCGAGGGCGAGTGCCGCCATGGACAGCACCGCGGCCGCCACCACCGGGGTGGCCACGGTGAGCACCATCGCCAGCAGCACCCATTCCTGGGCGGCCGGTCCGCGCGCCGTGAGCGCCATCGCGTTCTCCTCGCTCCTGGCTCAGCCGGGGCCGAGCGTGTGCCGAGCGGGTGGGTCGATGCGCGCTCGGTAGGTCGTGACGTGCCAGTCCGCGGCGTCGATCGCGGCGTCCGGGTCAGGGAAAGCGCCCGCCTGCCGGATCGCGGCCACGGCGATGAGCTCGCTGTCGCTGCGGCGGTGGGCGTAGACCTGGTCGCTGTAACCGCCGGTAGGTGGGGAGGTGCGGATCGCGCCCTGCCCGGTGGGCCGGCCGACAACGTGCTGCACGGCTTGGGGGAGTAGGCCGATGGCCGCGGTGGTCGTGCGGATGTCGAGGCCCGTCGCGAGGCCCTCGCCCGTCTGAGGTGGCCGCGACCAGCGCTGCACCGTCGGCGCCGGCCCGGTCAGCTGGTGCGCGGCGAGCTGGACGGTCCACGGCGAGCTGCCTGCCCGCAGGCGCGGGCGGCCGTCCGTCGTGGTGCCGTCGGGGACCAGGCGGCGGCGGGCTCGGATGCTGAGCAGGGAACCGGTGTCGATCCACCAGGCGTCGATGTCTTGCCAGTGCTGACCGCCGGGGCTGCGGCGGGTGATGGGGTCGTGGGCCCAGGCCGCGAGCGCCGGGTCGCGGCACCATCCGGCCAAGTGCAGAAGGTGCACGGGCCGCTCGGGCAGCCGCGCCCATCCGGAGCGTTCCTCGGGCTGCCACGTGATCCGGGTGATCCCGGGGCCCTCGCCGGAGGCGGGTGCCCCGCCGGGCGGGCGGGGCGACGGGGCCGGTGCCCGGCGTCGTTGCAGGAAGCCCATCAGCAGTCCCTTCCTGGTGGTGGCGCCGAGGTCGAGGTGCCGGGACGGTTCCCACCGGTGGCGCGGCGCATGCGGGCCGCGCCCCGGTGGGCGGCGTCGGTGAGGGCGAACCACGCCCAGGTCAGCGCGCGTAGGGCCCAGCGGGCCGCCACGACCCACACGGTCAGCACCAGCACCAGCGCGACCCACGGCCGGGGCCCGGCGGGCAGGAGCGCGAGCACCGCGGGCCCGGCGACCCAGTAGAGGAACGCGACCGAGGCGCCGGCGAGGGCCTTGCTCGATCGGCGGCGGGGCAGCGGCGCGATCCGCCAGGCGGCCAGCAGCACCGGCCCGACACCGCGGTGCGGGTCGACCCGGCCGACTGGCCACCCCGGCGGCCACAGGCTCGGAGTCGTGGCGCCATGACCCGGCCCGGGGGCCAGCGGCGGTGGGGGAGGGGCCCGACTCTGCGGAGCGGTTGGGACGTAGTCGGTGTAGGCGACGACGGAGCCGCCCGGAACGTAGTCGCCGCCCCCGGGCGGCGGATCCGCCGCCGCGGCGGCGGTGCCGGCGCAGGTGGTGTCGTAGTCGGCCCGGCGGGCGGGGTCGGACAGGGTCGCGTAGGCGGCCGCGGCGGCGCGGAACCGGTCGGGGGCGCCCGGGTCGGGGTTCAGGTCCGGGTGCAGCTCGCGGGCGAGGCGCCGGTAGGCGCGGCGCACGTCCTGCGCGCTCGATGAGGCGGTGAGCCCGAGCTCGACGTAGGGGTCGTTCCCGGGGTGCGGGTGCATCGTCATCGAATAGCACCTCGCACCGACACAACCGTGATCCCGGCCGTCACCGGCCACCCCGCGGGGACGCCTCGGCGAGTCCGGCGGTCACCGGGCTGCGGCCGCGGGCCGCCCGACCGGGCCGGCGATGTGGCGCACGGCGACGACCTTGTCGGCCCAGTCACTCAGCGGCTGCAGCACGACCCCGGTGGAGCTGTCGTAGGCGTTGACCACCAGCCCGTTCCCCACGTACATCCCGACGTGGCGCGGGTTGGTTGGTGAGCCGAGCGAGCCCGGGATGAACACCAGGTCGCCGGGGGCGACCTGCGCGATCGTGGCGGGGGTGCCTGCAGTTTTCTGGTTCACCGTCCCGGCCGGCACGGGGACGCCGGCCGCGGCCCAGGCGGCGAGCATCAGCCCGGAGCAGTCGAAGGAGTCCGGTCCTTTTGCCCCCCACACGTAGGGCTTGCCGAGCTGGGCCAGGGCGTAGGTGACCGCGGCGCGCTGGGCCGGGTCGGCGGGCGGGGTGAACCCGGGCGGGAGCTTCTTCGGGTCGATGTTCGACGGGGCGAGTGGCACGCCGGCGCCGCCCTGGTCCGGGCAGGCGAACACCGAGGCCACCGACGACACCTCCGGTGCCGCGGGGGAGGCGGGTGCGGGGACCGGGTTGTCGGGGCCGACCCAGAACTGGTCGACCAGCGCCGCGGCGGGTCCTTCCTGGGGCCCGTACTTGTCCGGGAACGCGCTGCGCTGCACGCCCTGGGCGGCTTCGCCCGGGGGCAGGGTGGCCCACCCGGGCAGCTCGAGGAGGCGGTCGAGGAACACGTTCGTCGCGCCGACGGGGTTGAGAATCTGGGCCGGTGTTCCCCAGCCCTGCGAGGGGCGTTGCTGGTAGAGCCCGAGGGAGTCGCGGTCGCCGTAGCCGACGTTGCGCAGCTGCGACTCCACGATGGTGGTGGAGATGGCGATGACGGCGGCTCGCTTGGGCAGCCCGCGTTGCACGACCTGGTTGACGATCGTGGCCGCGTTCTCGGTCTGCTCGGCGTTCCACTCCGCGCCGCCGATCGCCTGCGACCCGCCGCCGAGACCGCCGTCGCCGCCACATCCCCCGCCGGGCAGGGCGCCGCCGACGAGGGCGGTCACCATCGCCATGCCGATCATCAGGGTCGCGGCGAGCAGCGTCAGCGCCGCGGCGCCGGCGGCGAGGGCGATCGTCCCCTTCTTCTGCTCCACCTACCTCACCGCCGCGAGGTCCCGTTCACCCGCGACGGCACCCCCGCAGCCGGCTCCGCGGCCGAGGCGGTCCCGCCGGCCGGCGCGGGCGAGGAAGCGGGGGAGGGGACGGCGGTCAGCCGCGGGCGCGACTGCGCCGGACCGACCGCGGCGGCAGGGGGTGCGGCGCGCAGGCCGGCGTTGGTGTCGAACACGGCCCGCTCGGTGGCCGAGAGCACGGTCTGGATCTTCAGACCGGGGGAGTTCTCCATCTTCCACAAGGCCCGGCCCTGGCCCTCCATCGCCCAGCCGGTGATCACGGCCTGCTCGCGTTCGGACAGGGCGAGCTCCTCAGCGAGCTCGTCGCCGACCCGGGTGGACTGACCGAGCAGGATCCGGGTCGAGCACAGAGCGAGGAGGTCCTTGGCGATCGAGACCTCCTGGGAGCCGGCCGCGCCGACCGAGAGCAGGTCGGAGGGCTTGTGCATCACCAGGAGCTGGATCTTGCGCTCGGCCCGGGACAGGCGCAGGTCGGAGTCGACGGCCTGGACCGCACGCAGGCCGAGGCGCATCTGGCGCCACACCTCGTCGCGGACCACGATCCGCACGTCGCCGTCGTCCTGCAGGTCGGTGATCATCGACGACCACGAGCCCAGGCACGTCAGCGCGACCGCGATCGCCTGGTCCCCGCGGCTGCGCAGCAGCGACAGGTCCATCGACTGCACGGGGGCGTCCCAGTCGAGGTCGAAGTTGGTGGGCTCGTCGAACAGACCCGACAGGGGGCCGACGACGAGGTTGGACAGGGCGTCGGTGATCTGGCGGGTGTGGTCGACGAACTGGCGATGGCTCGCGAACCGGGTGCGCTGCCACAGGTCGTCGTCGGGGTCCGACAGCTGACGGACGACGTCCGGGATGGTGATCGGGCGCAGCTCGGTGTAGCTGTCCTCCGCGCCGACCAGACGCATCAGCACCGTGGAGATGACCAGCTCGTCGGTCACCGTGGGCTGGTAGCCCTGGGCCTCGGCCAAGGCGGTGAGCAGCCGGGTCCAGCGGGCCAGGATCCCGGTGAGCTCCTCGCGCTGACGCTCCGCTGACCACGAGGGCCAGCGGGTGCGGATCGGGCCGAGGTCGAGGGCGTTGAGCCGGTGCGCGCTCCCGCGCCCCAGCGCGATCGGAGTGATCCCCAAGGCCTTGAGCAGCGGGGTGTACTCGCCCTTGACGTCGCCGGAGATCAGGGAGCGGACACCGAAGAGCATCATGCGCAGCATCAGCGCCACCACCGTCGAGGACTTGCCCCGCCCGGGTTCGCCGAACACGACGAGGTTCGGGTTGGTGACCATCTGGCGCAGCACCCACTCGGTGGGGTGGACGTAGAACGCGCCCCCGGACTGGGTGTCATAGCCGAGTCGCGCGCCGATGGCGGGGACACCGTTGGAGGCCAGCAGCGGGAACAACCCGCCGATCTCCGAGGTAGTGGCCCGATAGGTCGGGGCCCGGCGTGAGGCGTCGACCGCGGACCAGCCGCGCCCGGCCTCGCGGTGGCCCTGCCGGGGTGCGGCCGCGGTGTTGACCCGCTCCCGGCCCCCACGCCTCCGGCGCAAGACCGGGGCGTCCTCCTCCTCGACCGGCTCGGGCGCGCTGGTGGTCGGTACGCCGGAGAGATCGGTGAACTGGGACAGCAGCTCACCGGCGGGGCGCGGCGGAGCGGGCCTCCGCCGGCCGGGGTACCAGAGCCGGCTCATGAGTCGAACGCCCGCTTCAACCGGGGCAGCCCGATCCCGACCGGGAGGGCGGCGGCGACGAACGCGGAGTCTTGGGCGAGCTCGAGGCGCAGCAACCGGAACCGGCCCGAGGAGTCGTTCTCCAGCCGCGCTGCATGGTCCTCGAGGTTCCAGTCCGCGGGCACGGTGAGCGAGCTGGCGACGGTGAAGCGGACCAGGGCGTGCCCGGCGGCGACGGCGGCCTCCTGCTCGCGGGCCCCGCCCTGTCGGCGGGTGTCCATCGCGGTGGTGTTGAACCCGCGCGCGGCCTTGGCGTCGACGAGGACGTTGTTGCGGAACCGGTTCGACCGCACCTCCCGCGCGGCGGCTGCCTGGGACAGGATCTCGTAGTGGATCTGCAGGGTGCGGCGCTCACCCGCGGTCCGGACCGCGAGTAGCGGCCCGAGGGACCCGAAGATCGTCCCGGACTCCGGTGGCTGCACCGAGTAGGACACGGTGGAGAACCCGTCGTGGTGATAGGCCCGCGCCGCCGGTACCGGGGCCAGCGCCGGGCCGGCCTGCGAGATCGGCAGGCCCACGATCCCGTCGGGGTCCGGGCGGGTCAGGTGCTGATACGACAGCCCCGCCGCGGCGGCGGGGTTGAACCCGGTCTTGATCGCCTCGGCGACACCGCTGGAGGTCAGCCACGTCACCTGCCGCACCCCGAGCCCGCGCAGACTGTCCGACACCCCTTCCAGGAGCCGGTAGAGGGCGTAGGCGCGGCCGGCGACGCCCCCGCCCGCGGCCTTGGCCGGGCGGCGCAGGGAGTCCTCGGTGCCCGACACGGTCACGAACAGCTCCGTGCGCACGCTGACGCTGGCGACGTCGCGGTCGATCTCCGCGGTGACCCGCCGCGCCAGGGCCGGGGCGTCGGCGCTCTCGTGCTTCGCCCGCCACACCGCGTACTCGGTGCCGTCGTCGGGGACCGTGCGCACCAGCAGTGAGATGCGGTCGACGACCTCGCGGTGCCCGATACCGACCAGCATCGAGCCCAGCCGAGAGGCCAGACGCTCGCACTCGTCCTCCGACAGCATCCCGACCCCGGTGTGGGTGAGCTTCGCCGTCGCGCCCCAGCGGCCCTCGACGGTGTCGTGGATCAGGCACAGCCGCGAGCCGTGGAACTCGGGCCCGTCGGGGAACTCCAGGCGCGAGAGAACGCCGGGCAGGTCGGGCTCGTTGCGGGCTCCGGCGAGTCCGGCGGCGGCGCGGGACTGCCACGGTGACCAGCGCATCAGCACTCCTAGCTGGAACATGATCAGGTCGGCCAGCCAGCGGAACGCCGGCCGGCCGTGGACGGGGACGACGACCAGGAGGGCGACGACGGCCGCGAACGCTCCCCAGGACAGAGCTTGGCTCCACTGGTTGCGCGACATCGCCAGCACCGCCGGGGCGACGACGGCGATGATCAGCAGGGCCTGGACCGGGGTTAGCCCGGCGATCCAGCCGAAGCCCTCCCGGTGGTTGAGCCCGCGGTAGACCCGCGGGCCCCGGGCATGGGTCCCGACGCTCATCGTCGCTCCTCACGTGGTGGATCAGGTCGAGTCCCGGGACCGGGATCGGTGCGGCGGGGCGAGGTCGCCGGGCCGGGCGGTGTTGACGGCGGGCTGGGCGGTGCCGTGGCTTGTTGCCGGTCGGCCGGTGGGGTTGTGCTGCCGGGCTCACGTGGTGCCGGTGGTGTCGTTCGGGTTTCGGCCCCGTCCGGGCCGGCGACTGCCGGAGGGGCCTCAGGAGGGGGGTTCGATCCGCCGGAGGACTCGATGGCCGCGGTGGAGCCGGGCTCGGGGCGCCCGACCTCGGGCGGGCCGGAGCCCACCGAGGGAGGCTCCGGTCCCGCGCTCTCGCCGCCGCTCGTTCCGCCCGGGCTCGTGGGTTCGATCGGGCTGGTCTCGCCGCCGGAGGCGTAGGTGCCGTCGGGGCCCGGCGTCGAGTTCGCCGAGGCGTTCGCCCCCGAGGCTGCGGCCCCGATCTGGGCGCCGCTGGGCCCTGCGCTCGGGGCGGGCCCGGGGTGGCCGATCCCGGTCTGGGCCATCTGCCCGGAGGCGTAGCCGCCCGCGGCCTGCGCGGCGGCTTTCGTGGCGAGGTAGCCACCGACCACCGCCGCGGCGGCCACTCCACCCACCGCGCCCGCACCGGCCGCGGCAGCGCCGCCGCTCGCGCCCCCCGCCGCGGCAGCGCCGCCGGCGGTGCCACCGCCTGCCGCGGCACCGCCGCCTGCCGCGCCTCCACCGGCGGCGGAACCTCCACCGCCCGCTGCACCGGCCCGCCCGGCGGCAGCGGGGGAGGCGGTGCTGCCGCCGAGCTCCCCGCCTACGGCGCTGGACTCGCCTCCGCCGCCGGGTCCGCGGGCGGCGTCGGCCTGGCGAGCGGTGTTGATGGACTCACTGGTGCCACCGTCGCTGCCCGGCTCGCTCGAGCCCCCGCCCGACCCGGCCGAGCGCAGCGCCATCCCGGCGCCGGTGCCGGGATCGACGAAGGCGAGCAGCCGGTAGATGACCATGGGGCAGAACACCGAGATGAGCAGGATCGCCGTCCCGGCGAGCATGCCGGCAACCCCGGTGGCGCGGGCCATCATGTTGACCCCGATCACCAGCACAAGGGCCAAGGCGGGCTTGAGCAGGATCGCGGCCAGCAGCCAGCGCAGCGCCCGCCAGAACCAGGACGCGGTGGCATCAGCGACCAGCCCGGCCGCGCTAATCGGGATGGTGGCCACCAGCAGCAGCACCGCCGCGTAGCGGAAGATCATCTGCAGGGCGAAGCCGAGGCCGGCGGGAATGACCCCGAACACCGCGGCCAGGCCGAGGATCATCGAGCGGACGTTGTCCTCGGCGTCGCCGAGGTCGGGGTTCTCCCCGACGCGGGCCGCGAAGTCGGGGTTGTCCATGACGGCGGAGAAGTTCGCCGAGTCCAGCCCGGTTTGCAGGAACATCGTGGTCAGGCCGTCGGCGGCGGTGAGCAGGGTCGCGACCGTGCCGGTAGTGATCGCAACGGCGATCCCGAACTGGATCGGGCCCGAGACGGCGCGGAACATGCCGCGTCCGCCCCGGATCGCGACGGAGGCGATCTGATAGAAGAACAGCCCCAGAGCGATCATCGCCGAGAGCCACACCATGGACGGCCACAACGCGCCGGAGCCCTCGCCGCCCATCGCGGTGGCGGCGTCGACCTGAGAGACGTTGTCGGCCAAGGTGAACGCGCCCTTGAGCAGCCAGACCCCGCCGTCCCACACCTTCTGCATCGCGGCGTCGAACGCGCTCTCGGCCATCGAGGCGATCGGGTTCCCCAGCACATCACCAATCCCGCCGCCGGATTCCCCGCCCCCGGTGTCGGCAGGCGGTGGTGGTGGCGGGGGAGCAGGCGGGCCAGGCTGCGCGGGCCAGGTCAGCGCAGCGATCGCGGGGAACGTCATCGGCGGATCTCCTGCCAGCCCGCCGCGACGGCCTCGGCGCTGCCCGGCCACGCCGACGGGGCGGTCGCCGCGGTGGGGCCCGAGGCGATGCGCCACTGGCCGTCGACCCGGCGCATCGGCAGGCAGTTGCCCCAGCCGCCGTTGACGACACGGCCGTTGTAGTCGGCCACGAGCTCGCCCAACACGCACGCCACGGTGTAGGAGCCATCGGCTGTAGTGCCCTTGACCTGCGCACCGGTCGGGGTCCAGGAGATCGTCATCCCGGTCCGGGGCCCGGTCGGGGCCATGTTCGCCGCGCGTCGCAGCGACACCAGATCCCGGCCCGTCGCCGTCTGCGCCGCCGGCGCGGCTCCCGGCTCGGCCAGGGAGGCGTAGGCCTGCGCCCAGACCTGCGGGTCACCACCGGCCATCCCGACCTGCATCAGCTCCGACAGCTGCCCGATCGCCCCCTCCGGGGTGGCGGGAAACCCGGTCGCCACCAGCGTGCCCGCGACCTGCTGGGGCAGCGGCAACGTGATCGCCGGGCCGGCAGTGCGGGTCGACAGAGCGTGCGGGAGCGCCGCCTGATCGGGCAGCGAGATCATCGGCTGCGCGCTGAGCGCGGCCTCCGCCTGCGGACCACTCCCCACTGCCGGCACCGCCGCCGGGGGCGCAGTGTCCGCGCTCGACCCAGCCCCAGCCGCCGGCGACGACGAGTCGTCGGAGGCGAACAGCCCGGTCAGGGACACCACGAGCCCGATCACCAGCAGCAACGCCAGAACACCGACACCGCCCAGGACCGCCACCGCGCGCCCGCGACCACTTCGGCCGGGGCCTGAGGTGAGCAGGTAAGACGGCGCCCCGTTGCGGCCGGCCATCAGGCGGTGCTGCCCGCGAACTGCGAGACCAGGGTGTAGCCGAGGCCGAACAGCAGCGCCAGCGCGAGGCTGCCCACGATCATCCGAGCCCCGAGACGCCCGGACCCGTGGTGGTCCCACAACCGGCCCGCCGTCGCCGCGACGATCCCGCCGAAGAACAGGCCCAACACCGAGATCCCGGCGACCCACCGCATGTAGCCCACGACGCGGCCGATCGCCTCCGAGCCGGGCGGAGCCTCCGCGCCGGGGTTCGGGATCCCGTTCCCGCCGGGTGGCTGCTGCAGCAGCCACGACTGCGCTTCGAGAACGAGGTGGGACACGGACATGACTGCCTCCGGCGAGGTCGTGCTGAACAGGTGAGCGGAACGGTTGGTCGGAGCAGGTCAGCCGCGGCGCGGCGAGGCGACGAGCCCCCACGCGGCCAGCAGCGGGCGCAGCGCGTCGGCGGCCCGGGCGGGGCTGGGGTCGTCGGTGATGCCGGAGAGCTCCCAGTTGCGGTCGTGCGGCACGAACAGCGCATCGGCCAGCAGCGGCGTGATCCGCGCGCCGGCCGCCCCGGACACCCCGGCCGGCCACTTACGGGCGCCGTTGACCACGAGCTGCACCGGCGCGGTCGCCGCACCGCGACGCACCCACGGGTCCATGCGGGCGAGAACCTGCTCGGCCTGGCGCAGCGACGGTCGGGTCGCGCGCACCACCAGGATCGGGCGCTGCGCAGGCAGCCCGCGCCGCAACCAGCCCCCCGCGCCGTAGGTGGGGGTGGCGGCCGCGCGCCAGCCGCCGTGGCCCAGGTCGACCACGGTGGCGTGCAGCGGGTCCGGGGCCGGGTCGGGTAGCCAGTCCGGCGGCACCGGGACCATGCCCGGGGTGATTGTGGGCAGGTCGGTCTCCACCCGGGCCAGGAGCGCGTCGGCGCGCCAGGAGTAGCGGATCGCGACCTGGGTATTGACCCGCTGCACCCACGGCCCCTCCACCGAGGATGCGCACGCCAACCCGGAGCGGGCGGGGTCGTCGGCGTCGACGAGCAACACGCACCGCCCGGCCTGCTGCAGCACGTCGCTCATCGCGACCGAGATCGACGACGCACCGGCTCCTGCCGACCCGGCCAGCACCGGGATCACCGCACCGAACGCGCTCCACGACACAGGCCGGGCCCCCGAGTCCGGGAACACCGTCGCCGCCCGCTCGCGGACGGCCTCGGTCGCCGCACCGAGCCCAGCGGCCACCTCGGCCGGGTCCGGGTCGGTGTCGCCGGCGGCGATGGCCGCCGCAGCCGCGTTCACGATCGCCTCGTTGTCGGCCGGTCCCAGATGCGGGGCGCGCGAGCGCGCCGCGGACCCGAGCAGGTGGTTGAGCTCGTGCGGTGTGCGCGCGGGCCCGGGCGTGTACTGCTGCGCTGCGGTCATCTGCGAGGACCTCCTCGATCGGTGCGTGCTCCCGTGCCGCGGGCCGGGCTCATCTCGAGCTCGCCAACGGGGTCTGCGACTGATCTGGTGCTGTGTTCTGCGACTGGCTCGCGGCGGTGTCGGCGGTGTTGTAGAGGTCCTCGGCGGCGGCCCCGAACTTCGGGGACAGCAGGTCGGTGTCGTTGCCGCCGCTGACCACCCCGATCACCTGCCCGCGCCCGCTGGCCGGGTCCGGGCCGGTCAGCCACGGCCCACCCGAGGCGCCCTCGGTCATGTCGCAGGTCATCACCAGGACCTGACCGGCCACCTGCGTGCTCGACCCGCCGACGAAGTCCTCGGTACGGGCGGCGCCGGTGCAGGCCTGCAGCGACTGCCCGTCGTAGGCGCCGATCGCCGGGTAGCCCAGAGCGGCCACGGTGAGCCGGTCCGGGGTAAAGAACCGGATACCCTGGGCTCCCAGGACCTCCTCGGCCAGACGACCGTCGACCGGGGCGAGGCTGACGAACGCGACATCGGTCTCCGCGGCGACGTCGTCGATCGGGGACCGGGCGGCCTGCCAGGCCTTCGGCACCCACGCCGTCTGCACCGGCCACCGCCCAAAGGGCTCTTCCCCGGAGGCGTAGCCGGGGATGAACACCGCCCCATCGACCTGCCAGGCGTCGTCGAGCCACACACAGTGCGCCGCGGTGGCCAGCAGCCGCCGCGACCGCGAGGCCACCACCGAGGCGCTGCACTGGTGCCGGCCGCCGTCGACGACGAGTACCCCGACCGTCGACGCCGCCAGGCCGCCCACCAGCGGCTGCGCCGCCCGCGCGGCGGGCGACACGGCGGATCTCGCAACGGGGATCGGTTCGGCCGCCCCCCTCCAGGCGGCCGACCCGAGCCCCGACACCGGCCCGGAGACCCGAGCCGGTGAGTCCGAGACGAACGCGGCCACCACCACGGCGGCACACGCCGCCGCCATCCAGGCGTTGCTCCAGGACGCGGACAACCCTCAGCCCAGCCCGAGCTTCTTCGAGCACGACGGCCAGGCGTTCCAGCCCTGCTTGTCCTGCACCTTCTCCGCGACGGCGATCTGCTCTTCCTTGCTCGCCTGCGCCGCGTCGCCCTTGCCGCCGAAGGCCTCCCAGGTGGCGGGGTCGAACTGCAGCCCGCCCTTGTACCCGTTGCCCGTGTCGGTCGACCAGTCACCCGAGCTCTCGCACTCGGCCAACTTGTCCCAGGTCGCGGTGTCGGTCGCACCAGCCCCGGTATCGGCGGCGGGCGCGGCATCGGCGCCCTGCGGATCGCGCGGCTGTGCCCCGGCCTGTTCCCCGGTCTGCTCCGCACCCGAGTCCCCGCCGGACTGGTCACCGCCGGACTGCTCACCGCCGGAGCTGCTCTCCTGGTCGGAAGCCCCGTCGCCGGTCGGCGTGTCTTCTGTGGAGCCGGAGTCCCCGGAACCGGCCGCAGGATCGCTCTGCTCGCCCGAGTCGCCGCTGCCGGAGGCCTGCTCCGTGCTCGAGTCGCCGGCGTTGTCCTGCCCGGAATCGCCGCCGGACCGGTCGTCGCCGGACTCGCCGCCGCCCTGGTCGCCGGAGTCCTGCGATTCGTCGGCGCCCCCGCCGGAGCTCGGCGTTGTCGAAGAGTCCTCTCCCCCGGAGCCCTGCGACGTCCCGTCCTGCCCGGTGGAGTCATCCCCGCCGGTCGAGCTGTCCCCGCCGCCGGTGTCGGAACTCCCGGATCCGGTGCTCTCGCTCCCGGACCCGGCGTCGATCCCGGCGGCCTCGAGCTTGTCGGCGAGCTGTTGAGCCAAGGGGTCGGTCGAAGCGGCTTCGTTCACCTGCTCGGCGAGTTTCTCGGCCTGCGGCTGCCACCCGGAGGCGGTGTCCGAGCCACTCTCGCTCGGCGTCGTCCCTCCGGCGCCGGCGTCCCCGCTGCCGTCGTTCCCCGCGCCGGTCTCACCGCCGCTGCCGGCGTCGCTGTCCTGGTCGACACCGGTGTCGCTGCCACCGGTGTCGTCGGTGGTGGTGTCAGGGCTCGGTTCGGGGGTGCTGCCCTGCTCGGTGTCCGGCCCGCCGGCGCCGCCGGTCCCGGCGGGCAGTGCCTGCTGCAGCTTCTGTGCCAGGTCCGCGGCGTTGATGTCGCCGCTGGCGCCGAGGGCCTGCATGAGCTCGCCGAGCAGCTGGATCGCCGCCCGGGCGTCCTCGATGTCATCCGAGGACGCACCGGACTCGGTCGTGTCTGACGAGCTGCTCTCGCCGGTGTCGTCGGTGTTGGAGAGAGACTCGCTGGAGCTGTCGGTGTCTGAGCTGTCGCTGGGGGACTCGCTGCTGGAGTCGCCGCCCGGGGCGGGAGTCTTCGACGGCAGCGGGATGGCCGTCGTCTCGTCGTCGGGAGGGTCGGCCTGCGGCACCGCGGGTGCCGGGGTTGCTGCCGCGGGGGCCAGGGGCGCGGCGGCGGTCGGTGCCGCGGTGCCCGCCACGGCCGGACCCGCGGTCGGCTTCACCGCGGTCGGTGGCTTCTGCGCTGGTGCGCTCGGCGCGGGCGCGCGGTCGGTCTTCGGTGTGCTGGCCGGTGCGGCGCTGGTGTCGAGGCAGGTCTGGGGCAGAGCGGGCTGTGCCTGCTTCTTCTTCTCGGTCTTCTCCTTAGTGGCGCCCTGTCCGGCCGCGGACGGCGCGGGCTTGGGTGCGGCGTTCTTCGCGGCCTCGCCTGCGGCGTCGACCGCGCCTCCGAGGGTGTCGTCGGCGGCCTGGCCGAGGGACTGCCCGAGATCGGAGATCGGGCCCGGGGCCGGCGGCGGGTCCTGCCCGAGTAGGTCGGCCGGGGTGGGGCCCAGACCGGCGCGGGCCAGCTCGACCGCGACCTGGTGCAGGGCGGGGTCGGTGGTGCCGTGGAGCTGGTCGGAGACGTCGACGGCCTTCTGCCGCCAGCCGCTGTAGCGGGCGGGGGTGAAACCCAGGTCGCTGATCTGCTGCGACAGCGCGGCGGCGCGCGGGTCGGTGGCGCCGGTGGTGCGCAGCTCGGCCAGCAGGGCGCGGGTCTCGGTGCGGGTCTGGCGCGCCGCGGCAAGCTGGCGCATCGCCTGCGGGGCGTCGCACTCGCGTGCGACGGTGCCCAGCTGTGCCGAGATCGGGCCGGCGGCGAGTGCGTAGCCGCCGGTCAGGGCCGAGGCGACGAGCAGGGCCACCGCCGAGCGGCGCACGGCTGGCCGCCTAGCGGAGACGGGAACGTGGGCGGCCCAGTAGGGCTTGCGGGAACGAGGGGACATCTCAGGTCTCCGTTGTGTGATCGGGAGTGCACACCGAGGAATCGGGAGGAGTCAGCGGGAGATCAGGCGCCATCGGAGCCGCCGCTGTCGGAGCCGCCGCCGGTTTCGGAGTCGCCGGTGGACCCGCCGCTGTCGGATCCACCGGAGCCGTCCTGGCCGCCGGTCGAGGCCTGGCCGTTGCCGTCGAGGGACCACTGCTTGACCCAGTCGACCTGCATGGACCCGGTCTCGCTGTCGCCCTTGGGGAACCAGTCGAGCTGGATGCACAGGTGCATCGGGCCGGGTGGCAGCACGCCGGTATCGGTGGTCTTCCACCACTCCTTGCCATTGAGGTAGGCGGTGACGCCCTGTGGGGTCCACTCGACAGCCCAGTTGTTCCACTGGGTGGCGTCGACCTCGACGTCGCCCTGGACCTGGCTGTTGTCCTCGCCGTAGTGCAGGAAGATGTCGACCTTCTTGCGGGCGGAGTCGGAGATCTCGGCGAAGTCGATCTCGCCGCCGACCGGGAAGTTCTCCTCGTCGGGCCAGAGCAGGAACAGCGCGTTGTAGGACGGGGACCCGGTCGGGGCCTTCATTCGCCCTTCCCAGCGGCCGTACTTCTGCCCATCGCCCCAGGCCATCCCGGCGGTGGTGCCATCGCCGGTGCCGTTGATGGTGAGGATGCCGTCCTTCACCGACGCGGCGTCGGGGGAACGGGTGCCGTTACCGGCGTGCCCGGGCCCGTCGTAGAGGTTCCAGCCCTCGACGCCGTTGGTGAAGTCATCGACCTTGTCCGGCTGGCCCCACCCGAGCGCATCCGCGGCCGTCGTGCCCTGACCAGAACTCTGACCGCCGCCGTCCTGCCCGGTGCCCGCCCCGCCGGAGTCCTGTCCACCGGAGTCCTGCCCTCCGGAGTCCTGCCCTCCGGAGTCCTGCCCTCCGGAGTCCTGCCCTCCGGAGTCCTGGCCACCCGAACCCTGCGAGTCCTGTCCGCTGGAGCCAGACTGGTCGCCGCCCTGGTTGCTACCGCCGCCGGAGTCCTGGCCGCCTCCACCGGACCCGGAGGAGGTGAGGCACTGGTCGGGTACAAAGCCGGGCTTGTTCGCCCCGACCCCGATGAGGGCTTCGCGCAGCTGCCGGGCACGGGGTGAGTTGTCGCCGGTCAGCTCGGCGAGTACGTGCACCGAGGTGATCCGCCACGCGCACGACACGTTGTCGGCGGGTGCGGCGGGGGTGATCCCGACCGTGGCGGCGAGGGTGGTCGCCGCGGCGAGTGAGGCCGAGACGAGCAGGTTCGGGCCCATCAGCGGAACCCGTGCGAGGCCAGGCCGCGGGTGCGGCGCCCGTGGAACCCCTCGGCGACCGCGGCGGCGAGCTCGAGCGCGGCGTCGCGGGTGTCCGGAGCGAGCGCGTCGAGGTCGATCAGCCCGCCGGTGGCCAGATGCTTGTCCGGGGGGAGCTCGACCACCGCGCGGCAGCGGGACCGGAAGTGGTCCCGGATCCGGGCGAGGTCGACGTCGGGGGAGTAGCGGTCACACGACAGAACGACCACGGCGTCGGAGGCCAGATCGGTGAAGCCTTGCGCGGTGAGCCAGTCCAGGGTCCGGGCCGCGCGGGAGGCCCCGTCCACTGTCGGCGCGCCCACGATGACGAGCGAGTCGGCGTGATCCAGGGTGCCCTGCATCGCCGAGTGCACGACGCCGGTTCCGGAGTCGGTGATCAGGCACTCGAAGAACCGCGACAGCACCCGCAGCACGGCCTCGTAGTCGGTCTTGGAGAACATCTCCGACAGCTCGGGCTCCTGCTCGGAGGCCAGGACCTGCAGCCGCCCGGCGAGGTGGGTGAAGCCCGAGAGCTGAGTCGAGGTGCGGACCTGGTCGATCTGATCGAGCAGGTCGCGGATGGTGGTGGTGACCGCGCCCTCGCCGACGAGCCGGTCGGCCAGTGTGCCGGCGTCGGGGTTCGCGTCGATCGCGATGACCCGGTCGCCGCGGTGCTCGGCCAGCGCGAGCCCGAGAAGTGAGGCGACGGTGGTCTTGCCGATGCCGCCCTTGATCGAGCCGACCGCGACCGAGTGCGGCCCGGCCAGCGGGGTCCGGACCTTGGTCAGCAAGGCCCGGCGACGCTCCTCAATTTCGGACAGGCCGGGGTTGATCCGGCCGCCGGTGAGCTTGTAGACCGCGGAACGCCAGCCGTCGCGGGGCGGGGTGCGCCGCACCCGGACCATGCCCTCGGTCGAGAGCGGTGTGAACCCGCCGGCCGGGGACGCGGCCGGGCGTGGTTCGTCCGGCTCATCCACCCCAGCCGGCGGGCCCACCGGGGGAGCGGGTTCGGGCGGTCGACCCGGCGGAGCGGCGTTCCGCGCCGCGGTCCCCATCTCGGCCGATGGCACGGCTGGGCGGTCGGTCGGCTGCTCCGGGAACGACCAGCTCGGGCGGGTGGGAGCAGCGGGCTCCTCGGGGTGTTCCTTGTTGGCAGTGGTGGGCGCGGGGTCGGGACTCCGGGGTGCCGCCCAGGCCAGGGCTCCGGGGTCGGCGAGCCAGGACGAGGAAGAATCGTGCTTGGTGTTGTTCTGGGACATGGCTACCTCAAGACGACGGGTCGGGGACCAGTTCGGGGTCGACGACCAGGCGGCCGTCGTCGCTGCTGCGGGTGACCGGGACCGTCATGCGCACCCAGCGCGCCGGACCTCCCCGCCACCGCGGGTCGCACTCAGCCGGCGCGCTGGACTCTGCGACCACCCCGTAGGGCTCCTCGGTGCGCACCGGATCGGAGGCGTCGGGCGCAGGGCAGGCGCGCGCGTAGCCGGTCACGCGGACGGTGACCTCGACGAACACCACGACCTCGGACCGGAACTCCATCCGGCCCGGCAACGGGGAGTCCGCGCGCTGCCTGCCCTCGCCCGACCATCCCCAGGTGCAGGCCCGGGGATCAGCGAGCAGGGTCCGTAGCACCTCTGCACGCCGGGTCGGATTGTCCTCATCCCACGACTGCCAGTCCGCCGCGAACCGCGCCGCGAACGACGCTGCCTCCAGCTCACCGATCGGCTCCAGGGACCGCACCGACCGCATCAGCGCTCGCTCGGTACGGGCCGCCGAGGGGCGGTGCACCAACGCAGCGCGTGCTGTCTGCCGGGAGGTGGAACCGTGACCGTTCGACAGGCTGGAGCCCATCGACATCGAGCGTTGCGGCGGTGCGATCTCCGCCTCCGCCGGAGCCTTCGTCGTCGGGCGGCCGCTCACGTCGCCGTTCTCGCCGACGACTTCTGACTCCTCCTCAGCGGCGGACGCCGGAGCCTCCCGCGTCTCGTCGGGCATCCGCGTGGGTTGGGCGGGCAACCGCGAGGTGCGACCGCCGGGGCGAGAAGTGGGCGCGGTGGTGTCGGTCGGTGCCGGTGCGGGTCGCTGGTGGGAGAACAGGACCGGTGGTTCCCCATCGGGCTCAGCTACCGGCGCGAACGGTGCGGGCCGGCCGAGCGGATCAGCCGGGGCGGCGGGGCTGGGCGCGCCCGGTCGGGCGCCGTCCAAACCGGGGGCGACCCGCCATTGAGGGCCGTCGACCGGAGGAGCTCCTCCTCGGCTGCGCTTCGGCATCACGACAGCCGGCACGAGCGGCGTGTATGGCCGACGAGACCACTGAGTTTGCCCAGCGTGCAGGAGCAGACGCGTGCCGCCATTGTCTTCCGTCCTCCCCGCGGCCAGGCGACGCACGCGCCCTCTGAGGCGTGCGACACCCGGCGGTCGATTAGCTCTGCGTGACCGATACAGCTGCCAGCTCCTGACGCGTTCATCTACGTCAGTGCTTAAAACGATGATCAGCGTAAACTGAGATACTAAGTTGTCAAGGCGGTGGAGCTGTGACCAGGGGCGAAGAGGAGCGCCGCGGGCGTCCACAGGCGGCGTCCTTCTGGGCGGATCAGGCGTTCGATGCGGTGCTGACCGGCGGCTTTTAGAGGTTGGAGCGGGATGATCCGGGGCATCGAGACCGGTACGTGTGCGACGTGGTGACGAGGCGATGACAGTTGGTGGTTGTCGAGACGATGGCTAGACTCAACTCAGATGGAGAGGGGGGAGCGGGGCGGGACGCCGTTGACGCACATCACGGTCAACCCCACCTGCGGCGGCGATGACTGACAGTGATCTCTCTGGCGGCGGCGAGCTGGAGGTGGCCGCGGCGCAGTCCACACTCGCCGGCAAACTCGAGCGGCTGTTCGAGACCATCCCCAACCCGGCGACAGGCAAGCGCTACACCAACAACGCTGCAGCCGAAGCCATCGACGAGCTGGTGGCAGCGCTCCCCGAGGAGGAGCGGGTCGGCCGGTCGATCTCCCCGCAGTACATCTGGCAGCTGCGGCGAGGAGTGAAGGACAACCCGACCCTCAAGCACCTGAAATCGCTCGCTGCCCTGTTCGGGGTCGAGCCCGACGTCTTCCTCAACGACACGGCCTACAGCGATCTCGCCGGGGAGCTCTCGGTGATCGCGGCCATGCGCCACTCGGGCGTCGACCAGATCGCCTTCCGGGCGCGTGGTCTATCCCCGGCCGGTGTCAACGCCGTGCTGGCCGCGCTGGATCACGCGCGAGCGGTGGAGGGCCTGCCGGCGCCCGATGAGTCCCCGGGCCCGCGAGGCTGAGTCGGCGAGGTCTCACGGAACGACGGTCCGGTTCGAGCTCGTAGCCTGACCTGCTTGCCGCCTGCTGGGTTTTCCACCACGGTTTACGCTCAAGAGGTTTCCGACCACTCGTGTGGCCGGTCCGGCTCGGTGTAGTCCGTAGCGCGCGGTCGGTCAGAAGGAGAGCCGATGAGCAGCGCTGCAGGCGCAACCGAGACAGAAGCCGGTCTCACCTTCACCGCTCCGGCCCGGCTCTTCGCCGACGACATCGCGGAATCGCGGTGGCGCGGGCGAGTGGCGGGCCTGCACACACGGCTGCCCAGCTCCGCCGGTGGCAACCCCGCCCGCAGCGTCTACAGCAGCAACCGCAGTGGTACCTACGAGCTCTGGGTTTGGGACCGCGAGAGCGACGAACACCGCCAGGCCACCGACCGGGCCAGCGGAACCCAGCTCGGAGCGCTCTCCGCCGACGGTGAGCACCTGTGGTGGTTCAACGACACCGACGGCAACGAGTTCGGTCACTGGGTCCGTCAGCCCTTCGCCGCCACCGGCTCCGCGGCACCGGTCGCTCCGGAGGCCGGTGACGGCATGGCCAGCGGTATTGCCCTCGGGGCCGGCGTCGCAGTGTTCGGACTCGCCACGCGCGAGGGCGTAGCGGTCTGGCGCCAGTACGACGGCCAACCCGCTGAGACGATCTACCAACACGCACAGGACGCGATGGTCGGCCCGATCGCCGCCGACGCGACCCGGGTGATCGTCCGGCACACCGAGCACGGTGACGCCAGCACCCCGGGGATGCGCGCGGTGGACGTCGCCACCGGGGCATCGACAGCCGAGCTCCGCGACGAAGGCCTTCGGCTCGTCCCACTCGGGTTCGCACCGATATCGGGGGACCCCCGGCTGCTGGCCGTGCACGAGCGCCGCGGGCGTGACCAGCTCCTGCTGTGGGACACCGACTCCGGTGCGGCCAACGAGCTCGACATCGACCTGCCCGGCCAACTCGAGGCCCGGTGGTTCCCCGACGGACGCTCGCTGTTGCTGCTGCACTCCTACGCAGCCCGGACCACGATGTACCGCTACGCCCTCGACGGCGGCACGCTCGAGCAGATCGGGCCCGACACCGGCTGTGTCGAGGAGGCCGGCGTCCGGCCCGACGGCACCGTCGAGTACAGCTGGTCCTCCGCCTCCTCGGCTCCCCGCATCCAGCGCTGGGACGCCGGGACCGACACTGCCCTCCTCGGTGACGCCAGCACATTGCCGGCCGACTCGGTCCCGGTCGACGCCGTCTGGATCGACGGGCCCGGTGGCCCGATCCACACGTTGATCTCCCGCCCCGACGGGCTCGGGGCCGGTCCCCACCGCACCGTCTTCCGCCTCCACGGCGGCCCCTTCGTCGACGACCGCGACGTCTACTCCCCGCGCCAGGCGACCTGGGTCGACGCCGGGTGGACCGTGGTCACCCTCAACTACCGCGGCTCCACCGGCTACGGAGCGGCGTGGCGGCAGTCCATCGTCGGCCGGCCCGGCCTGACCGAGATCGAGGACCTCGCCGCAGTTCAGGACTGGTGCGTACAGCAGGGCGTCAGCGACACGCAGGCCTGCGTGATGGAGGGCTACTCCTGGGGCGGCTACCTGGTGCTGCTGGCGCTGGCCCAGCAGCCCGAGCGCTGGCGCGCCGGCATCGCCGGACTGCCCATCACCGACCACGCGATGGCCTACGAGGACGCCCCGGAACCGCTGCGCGCCATGGCCCGCGCCCTGTTCGGCGGCGCCCCGGACGAGGTTCCCGAGCGCTACACCGGCGCGTCGCCACTGGCGATGGCCGACCGCGTCGAGGCCGCGCCGCTGATCATCGCCGGGCGCAACGACCCCCGCTGCCCGATCCGGCAGATCAACGCCTACGCACAACGCCTGAGCGATCTGGGTAAGCCTCCTGCGATGTACCGCTACGACGGCGGCCACGGAACCCAGGTCAGCGGGACCGTGGAGGAGTTCCTGCTGGTCGCGATCTCCTTCGCCGAGGCGGCCCTGACCCAGCCTCCGAGCGAAGCGCCTCCACAGTCCGGCGAGCTGCCCTCCTGACGAGTACCGACCCCGCGGAGGAATGATGACCGTCACCGCATCAGCTCCACCCCGGCGACCCGCCACAGCGATGGGCACCTGGGCTCTGTGGACCCTGCCGACCCCCGCCATCGTCTACGTCCTGGCCGTTGACGCCGTCGCCTTCGGGGTTGCCCTGCTCCCCGGTCCGATCCGACGCGCCGACCTCGCCGTGGCTGCACTGTTGCTCGCTGTGTTCGTCCTGCAGCACGAGGCGGCCCTGACCGCGGAACGATCGAGGCTGCGGGTCTCCTCGGCGCAGGCTGGACAGAACGAGGCCGCCTACCTCGTGCCCACGACCGTCTACACGATGGCGACCGCGATGCTGCTGCCGCCATTGCTCATCGGGCTCTCCGCCGTGGCGCTCTACGGCTACCGGTGGGCGCGCATCACCCGGCCCCGGCTCGACCTTCACAAAGGTCCGGGCTACCGGATGACCTTCAACTGCGCGTCGGTGGTGCTGGCCGGGGCGGCGGTGTGGACGGTCCGGCAGGTCACCGGCCTGCAGCTGGCTGACGGGATGACCAACCTGCAGCCAGTGCTGACCCTGGCGATCGCGATCGCCGTGTACGCCATCGTCCAGTTCGGGCTGGTCGCGGCAGCGGTGTCGGCGGCCGCCGGCAGCCTGACACCGGCGCGCACGATGGCCCGCGCGCTGTGTCACCACGGCATGGAGATCTCCCAGCTGAGCATCGGCGCACTGGCGGCGTTCCTACTCGCGTCTCCCTCACCATGGCTGGCCGTCCTCCTCGCACCGATGCTCTGGCTGTTCACCCAGGCGATCCTCGTCTCCCGGCTGCAGGCCGAAGCCGCAGCCGACAGCGCGACCGGACTGCTCAATGCCGCGGCGTGGCACCGACGCGCCGGCACCGAGCTGCAGCGGGCCCGGCGCCGGGGCGCCGGGCTGGGCGTCCTGGTCATCGACATCGACGCGTTCCGCCAGATCAACAACGCGTTCGGGACGCGGGCGGGGGACCGGGCACTGGCCCACATCGCGCACGGCCTGTCCGCCGCGGTCCGCGAGGACGACGCCATCGGCCGGATGCACGGCGAGGAGTTCGTCGTCGTCGCACCGTGCGTCGACGCCACCGACCTCGCCGAGCTCTCGTCCCGGATCACCGGTGCCGTGCGCCAGCTCGACTTCGCCGCCGTCCTCGGCGCCGAGGCAGGCACCGCACCCACCCTCACCGCCTCGGTCGGGACCTCGATCTGGCCCGCCGACGCCGACAGCGTCGACGAGCTGCTCGCCCACGCCGACGCCGCACTGCGGGTGGCCAAGATCAGCGCCGACGACAGAACCGACCATCACGCCAGCGCCCCCCATCAGCGCGACACCAGCCCCAGCGGGGACCTCTCACCCACTCCGTGACATCACCGGAATGAGCGATGATCACCGTTCTGTCACACGTGAGTTGATAGACGTGGCCGGCGTATCTACGCTGACGTGCATTCGTGCAGCTGAGGGGGCATCTCGATGGGTCGGCGGGCAGCGACCGGTCCACGCCCGACCTCGGTCCGGTGGGCCACCCTCGTCGAGCAGGCTCGCGAGGCCGTCCGCGCCGAGAACCTGCAGCCACCGGGCTGCTTCGACGTCGATGACTTCACCCGCCGGCTCGGCGCCTCCCGCGAGATCAGCATCCGCCTCATCCCGGTCGACCTGGGCTCGACCACCCAGGAACTCTGCGGGCTCTGTGTCCGCCAGGGCAACACCGCGCTCGTCTACTACACCAACGCAGCCGGCGAACTGGCGCGACTGCACAACATCGTCCACGAGCTCGGTCACCTTCTGTTCAACCACCGAAGCGTCGGCCCCCTGGAGCGACCGGCCATCCAGCGCTCGCTGACCGCCTCGCCGCAGCGCGCGACCCAGTGGCTCACGCGCAACGCCGACCCGACCTACGACGCGTTCGCCGAAGCCCAAGCTGATGCGCTCGGAGCCGCGCTGCTCGGGGACGCGCCCAGACCGGCGGTGCACGCCTGGCTGGCCACCGCCGCAGTCCGTGACGCCGCGGCGCGCCTGGAAGCAGCGGTCTCATGATTCTCACCGCCGGGTTCATGGTCACTGGGCTCACGCTGCTCGTGGCAGGGGGCCTCGGGCTGGGCAAGCGGGACCAGGCCGCGGCCGGGTTCACGATCGCCGCCCTCTGCGCGGGCGGCTCCGCCCTTCTCGGGGCGCTGCACTTCCTGGCGCCCAGCACCCAGGGCTACGGCGCCGTCGCGATGCTGATGCTGCTCGGTGGTGTCGGCTCGGGGTTGTTCACGACCGCGGCCGCGCTGTCGACGCGTCTTCGTGGAGCGTCGCCGCTCGCGGCCGGCGGAGGGGTCCTGCTGGTCCAGATCCTCCTGCTCGTCGACGGCGGAGCGAACCCGCTCACCCGAGCCGAGGGCCTCGGCTCCCAGCTCAACGTGGCACTGCTCGTCCTGCTCACCCTCGGCTGGGTGGGCGTGGGCACCGTCCTCGTCCTGCACACCGGCCGCGAGCTGGTCCGTTTCATCAGCAGCCCGGCCCTCGGCCGAGCCCTGTCCATAGCCGGTGCGCTCCTCGGTGGTCTGATCGTGGTCGGCACCGTCCTGGCTGTGGTGACCCTCGCCCCCGCCCAGAGCATCCCCGGGCAGACGCCCATCGCCCTCACAGCGACGGCACTGCTCCTGCTCGCCGCCGCAGCGCTCGGAACGATCCTGGGCGGCATGCGGCTACGCACGACGTTGCGGCCGAGGCTCCTCGCCATCGAAGCTGCGGTGCTGTTCTGGCGTCTGGCCCGGCTCGAGCGCCGACTGCTCAACGCGGCCCCCAACTGGGCCCCGCCGGCGGGGCTCAGCACGCCCACAGCTCGCAGCGGTGCCCGCGAGGCCCTCTACGCCCGCATGGTCATCATCTGGGACACCACCCGCGCCCTGCTCAGCGTCACCGACACCGACGTCGTCGACGCCAGCCTGGACTTCGTCGAACGCGCAGAACCCACCTCGGGGCCGGCGCGGCGCGCGGCCCTGGCCGAAGCAGGGTGGCTCCACCTAGCCCTGTCCGACCGTGCCGGGCAGGGGCCAGGCGAACGGTTCACCGTCCTGCCCCACGACGGCGGCAACCTCACCACGGACCTCATCACCGAGGCGGCCTTCCAGGTTCAAGTCAGCAAGGTCCTGCACCGCGAGAGTGCCCTGCTCGAACGCTTCCGCATCGACTACACAACGGCTGTCGACCGGACGGGATGAATTCAACAAGGGTGCGACTAAGGACAAGGTAGCGGACGGCTGCAGCGGTCGTTCTTATCGACAGCTGTCACGGTCGCCTGCTGGTGGGCCGGGCCGTGTCCCCGGAACGGCAGACGGGCCTAACATGCGCCTGGCACACCTGAGTTCGGCGGGGGCACCGCCTCGGGCCAGCCCGGTTTCAGGGCCCGCGCCGCGGCGTCCTGGGCGTCCTCGTGGTTGTCGGTGGTGGCTCGGTCGGTCAGCAGGGCCCGGGTGTGGTCGTCGGGCCAGCCCGAGGCCAGTACCCGCAGAGCCGTCTGCCGGACGTCCTCGTGGTTGTCGGTGGTGGCTCGGTCGATCAGCAGGGCCCGGGTGTGGTCGTCGGGCCAGCCCGAGGCCAATACCCGCAGAGCCCTCCGCCGGACGTCCTCGTGGTTGTCGGTGGTGGCTCGGTCGGTCAGCAGGGCCCGGGTGTGGTCGTCGGGCCAGCCCGAGGTCAGCGCCTGTAGCGCCGTCTCCTGGACGTCCCTGTCATCATCGGTGGTGGCTCGGTCCGTCAATAGCGCCCGGGTGTGATCGTCGGGCCAACCCGCTCTCAGCGTCACCGTCGCCGTGTACCGGACGTGCTCGTCGTCATCGGTGGTGGCTCGGTCGGTCAGCAGGGTTCGGGTGTGGTCATCGGGCCAGCCCGAGCCGAGTTCCTGTACCGCCGTCTGCCGGACGTCCCCGTCGTTGTCGGTAGTGGCCCGGTCGGTCAGCAGGGTTCTGGTGTGGTCGTCGGGCCAGCCCGAGGCCAGTACCCGCAGAGCCGTCTGCCGGACGTAGTCGTCGTTGTCGGTGGTGGCTCGGTCGGTCAGCAGGGTTCGGGTGTGGTCGTCGGGCCAGCCCGAGGCCAGCACCTGCAGAGCCGTTTGCCGGACGTCCTCGTGCGTGTCGGTGGTGGCTTGGTCGGTCAGCAGGGTTCGGGTGTGGTTGTCGGGCCAGCCCGAGGCGAGTTCCTGTATCGCGATCCCCCGCACGAACTCGTGGGTGTCGGTAATGGCCCGGTCGGTCAGCAGGGTTCGGGTGTGGTCGTCGGGCCAGCCCGAGGCCAGCACCTGCAGAGCCGTTCGCCGGACGTCCTCGTGCGTGTCGGTGGTGGCTTGGTCGGTCAGCAGGGTTCGGGTGTGGTTGTCGGGCCAGCCCGAGGCGAGTTCCTGTACCGCGGTCGCCCGGACGTCCTCGTGGTTGTCGGTGGTGGCTCGGTCGGTCAGCAGGGTTCGGGTGTGGTTGTCGGGCCAGCCCGAGGCAAGTTCCTGCATCGCGGTCGCCCGGACGTACTCGTGGTTGTCGGTGGTGGCTCGGTCGGTCAGCAGGGTTCGGGTGTGGTTGTCGGGCCAGCCCGAGGCCAGCGCCTGCATCGCGGTCCCCCGGACGTACTCGTGGTTGTCGGTGGTGGCTCGGTCGGTCAGCAGGGTTCGGCTGTGGTTGTCGGGCCAGCCCGAGGCGAGTTCATGTACTGCGATCGCCCGGACGTACTCGTGGTTGTCGGTGGTGGCTCGGTCGGTCAGCAGGGTTCGGGTGCGGTTGTCGGGCCAGTTCGAGGCAAGTTCCTGTACCGCGGTCCCCCGGACGTACTCGTGGTTGTCGGTGGTGGCTCGGTCGGTCAGCAGGGTTCGGGTGCGGTCGTCGGGCCAGCCCGAGGCCAGCGCCTGCACCGTTGCCTCCCGGACACCGTTCTGAAGCTCGTCAGTAAGAGCCCAGTCGGTCAGCCACGTCCGGGTGTGTTCGTCGGGCCAGCCCGAGGCCAGCGCTCGCACCGCCGCCTGCTGGATTGACTCGTTGTCGGAGGTGGTGGCCCGGGCCCTCAGGATCGACTGGAGTTGGTTTCCGTCGGCGTGAAGAGCTCGTTCAACAGTAGACAGAGAATTGATGTCAGAGAAGGTTAAATATGGCCGCAGTCTATCAAGTATGAAAGGTATCTGCGCGCGAAGCCGATCAGCACCGGGCAGTCGCTGCTTGAGCTCAAGCAAAGCATTTTCGGTCATGCCAATCAACGAATTCGAACCGTAGTAGTCGGTAAGATCCGTGTAGTGCTCGATACCAGCCTGTATAGACCTGAGAAGCTCCGTGGTGAGGCGCTCGCCCTGAACTCCAAGCGCGGTGATGGACCGGGTCTCGGCCAGGCAGTCGAGCGCGAGCGCCAGGTGCTGGTGATTGTGGCGCCCGATACGGCCAGCGGGGGATTCGACGTGCTCAAGCAGGCGGTGCAGGACCGGTACCAGGACGTTGGGGTGCACCATGCCAGCGACCAGCCGCAGGATCTCGTTCCAGGCGGGGTCGGTGGCGTGTCGACAGAACAGCTCGGCCAGTTCCTCGTTGCTGAGAGTCTGGTCTTCCTTTAGTCGGTAGGTTATGGAAGCAGCCGTGCAGTATTCCAGAAATGCTCGATGTACGAATCCGAACAAGCCCGGTCCGTACCGGGACAGGATGAAGTTCCGTTCCCGCAGTTGCTTGATGAGGACTGTGCCGGCGTAACGGGATCGGTCGACAGGTTGAGCGCAGTCGCCGGTGAGGTAGTCGCGGATCGTGGTGAGAAGATCCTCACGATGGATCCGATTCCCGGCGATCCCGTACCGGCCGTGCTGCATGTGCTCGGCGATCCGATGTAGCAGCCGATGGCGGTCGGTGTCGTCGAGTTCGACTCCGCTGCGGGTGTCGTGAAGGTGGCGGTTGGGGTCCCACTGTTGCACGAGGACCGCGACGGCGTGTTCGTAGACCCGGTGGCGTTCGCGGGGAAGCTCCCGCCGACGACCGATGATCGCCAGGATTGTCAACAGCAGTGGGTTCCCGGCCAGGCTCGCTGCCGACCGGGAGCGGTCCAGCGCGGCGCAGAGCCGGCTGGCGCGAGCGTCGGCCTCGTCTGGGGCACCGTGGTGAGACAATCGGTACCAACGCTTGACGAAGGTGGTGATCTGCTCGCGGTCGAGGTCCTCGACGGTGTGCAAGGTGAACCTCGCGGCGTCGAGGACCCCGCGCTGGTATCCAATCGGTCGGGAGGTCACCAGCACCGTCACGTACGGGTAGCGGGTGGCAAACTCGGCGATCGCCCGCGCGGTCCGTTCCCGCTGGGCCGGGTCGAACAGCTCGTCGAGGCCGTCGAACATCACCACCGCCCGCCCGTCAGCGCGTAGGTGGTTCGCGAGCTGCTCGCGGGGCAGCCCAAGCCCGTCATGATGATAGCGGTGGTCGAGGAAGTCCAGCAGAGTCGCGTCCGCCCAGCGTCCAATACGCCACCCGGGGTCGGCGTACTCGCGCAACTCGACGAGCAGCGGCAGACGTCCTGACCAGCTGGTCAATTCGTCTGGAATCTTGTCGTCGGCGAGGGCGAGGGCGAGATACGCCAGCAGAGTGGACTTTCCGGCGCCGGGGTCCCCGAGTAGTACCGCCCGCCCCCCGGCCAAGGCGAGTGCCTGAAGCACTGGGCGGGCCGGCTGCCGCTTGTGCTCGCGTCGCGCTTCCTCCAGCTGCTCGGCGTTCAGGTCCTCGGGCAGTTCGTCTGCGGTGAGGTCCCCGGAGTCGAGCAGGCGTTGCCGCAGATCTCGGGGCAGTTCCAGCTGCGGTAGTCGGTGTGCCCGCTCCGGTACTGCTCGCACACGTTGGGGTTCGAAAACCTGCGCCAGCCATATCGGTAACGCCTCATCGAGGCCCTCCGGGGTCAACGTCGAGAGTTCCAGTACCCGATAGCGGCGTCTCAACGCTTCCAGATATCCCGCCCGCACCTCCGGATCCAGGCCAGGCTGCACCAGGGCGGCCGGGGCGGGGTCGAGGCCGGCCTGAAGCCAGTGCTCTCGGGCGTGCGCGAGCACCGGCGGAACGTCGAGCCCGGCCGCCCGGGCCAGCACCGTCACCAACGCCTCCAGATCCGCGTACTCGTCGGGGCGGCCCGGGCCGCTGATGTAGCGGCGGATCGAGTCGCGGGACGGCGCCCCCGCCAGAGCGTCGTCAGCAGCGACCGCATCGGCCATCGTGTCGAGCGTCGGATAGTGCGCGCGTACGTAGAGCTCGTAGAGCTGGGTCTTCAGCCGCTGCAGCGGGCCCGGCGCCACCTCGGCTCGGGACAACCGCCTGGTCCCTGACCGCCGCTTCGAGCTCGGCTCGCCGCCGTCAGCGCCGGCCATCGCAACCACGGTGCATCCACATCGCATCCACTACTGCGCCGCCCCGACCGGGCCGACCGCTTGACCTGCGTCGCCCGCGGGGCGTCCCTGACCGGCCCGTCGCAACCAATTCCACTGCCGTTACCGCCCGCCCATCGTCTTCCCCGCCGGCCGGCACGCACCCGCCCACCCAGCGACCACGGGAGAACTCGATGAACAGCCCGACCCCCCAACCCGAACCCAACCGCGCCCGCGGACTGTCCCGCCCGGAGCGGATCACTCTGCTAGCGGCTGCCCTACGCGGCGTGCTGTCTGCCGTCATCCGAGCAGTACTCGACCATATCCTCAACAACGCCTGACCAGGCGCGGCTCGGCGGCGCGGCACCACCACTGCGCCGCCGAGCCGACGTCGTCGGCAGGACGTGTCCGGCTACTGCACGCCCGCCATCTAACTACTGCTGGCGATAAGATCACTGCTCGTGACTGACTGGTCCACCAGTGGTGGCGGCGTGGAACTCGAACACACCCATATCCGGACGCAGCGCGGCAGCCCGAAACACACCCTGTTGCCCAGCGGCAAGGAGGACCTCGACGCGCTGCTCAGCACCCGGCTACAGCAGGGCTGGGAGCTCGCGCACTACAGCACCTCAGCCATGCACGCAGAGCTCGGCGCGATCGAGATCTACCACGACATGATCTGGCAGCGCCCGGCTCGACCGCCGGTGAACGACGACCCGAGTGCGGACGGTGTGATCCGGTGACCGCACCGGCCCCGAGCCGCCGCGGTGATCAAAGCAGCCTCGGCAGAGGGGCTTAGCGGGCCCGGCGCCACCTCGGGCGATGGGGAAAGTCCACGGCGATGACGTCGCCGCCGGAGCCCTGCTCTTCGCCGACGTCGGTGGCGTTGCCGCCCGGGGCGGTGCTGGACGAGTCGTCGCCGGCTGCCTCGGAGGCGGCCGGAGCCCGGTATCTCATGCGGAAGTTCAGCCCCCAGGTGTCCGGGCTGATGTGCAGGAGCCGGCGCGGCGAGGCCTCACGAAGCTGGATCGCACCGTCGTCGGGCCAGAACCAGTTCATCCGTCACCTCCGCTGCATCTACGGGCGCCTGCGGGCGACCGAGGCATCACGATACGTGAGAACTCATCACGCGGGTGGCTCATCCACTCACTCGACTGGATGGGCAGGGGCAGGCCGCGTGCCGCTCTGAGATCCCGGCGCTTGCAGCGGCGACGGGCACCTGCGCCCTGCTACCGCGATTCGCGGTCGGAGTCGTCGAGCTGCGCCGCGCCGCGGGAATCGACCATCCGAACCCTGTTCCGTCCGGCCCGCTTGGCCGCGTACAGGGCCTTGTCTGCCCGGCCCAGCAGCGTCGTCACTACCTCTCCGTCATGGGGATAGACCGCACCGCCCACCGAGGCACTCACCGTGTTCAAGGTGATCGGCCCGTCCGGGGAGTCCACCTCGACCCGGATGTCCGCGATCGCCTGACGCACCCGCTCGGCGATCGCTGTCACCTCGGCGACACCGACCCGACGATCCAGGTTCGGCATCAACATCACGAACTCCTCCCCACCGAAGCGACCCACCACATCGGCCCCCCGGACCTGGGCCCGCAGGACCTGGCCCAGGGCGGCCAGCACCTCGTCACCGGCGAGGTGCCCGTAGGTGTCATTGATCGACTTGAACCGGTCCAGGTCGATCATCAGCAGCAGCGCAGCGTTCGACCGCTGCCGCGCCCGATCGAGGGTCTGCGTCGCTTCCAAATGCCACGCCGCAGAATTCAACACGCCCGTCTTGGCATCAATCCGGGCCTCTTGGACCAGCTGCCGAGACAACACCGTCCGGTGCAGCAGCAGCAGCGGCGGAATGGTGAAGAGCAGGGCGATCGGAGCGGTGGCAGTCACCGTCACAGCGACCAATGCGCCCAGGCTCAACGTCGCGATTTCTACCCCGACACCTTCACTACGCCGCATGAGTGTCTGCGTGAAGGTCATATCCGGTGTCGTCATCGCTACCACACCGACAACGAGGCTGGTATTCACGACCGTATACGCCAACAATGCAAAGATCAGGACCACGAATTGTAGACTGTCGAGGCGTAGGGCTGGCAGTAGCTCAATGTAGCGGACAGCGGCACCGGCGGCATGGACCGCGAGAATTACCGTCGCCGCGTTGAAGACCTGCCGGTAGAGCGGTGTTTTTGCCGGACGCAGCACTCGCACATAAAAGTGTAGGTAGATCAGTAAGACAGCGGCCGTGGCTAGGGATAGAGGAAGAGTGACGGCGGCTGCGAACGTCCACACGGACGTGAGGTCTACGTGCCCGGGCTTGCCGACCCGCCTTCTCGTCTGTTCGACGCCGTGCGAGATTTCCGTGTACGCAATAGCACCGAAAACCAAATAGGCCAGAAGCACTAGCGATGACTGGTCTATTTGGCCTAGCAAGAGATCGATTGCTAGTAATCCGAATGCGAGCATTTCAACCGTTAGGACGGCTGTCAAGATCTGTTTCGGTAATTGCCATACTGACCATTGGGTGATGGCGCTGAACCGAAACGGTGAACGTTTCACGAGACTATTCCCAACCGCAAGCGGAAGTGATCATACTTCACTCGGGTCAACGAAGCTCCCTACGCTTTATCAGCGCAATCCAATGCGTATCGACAAGAAGAGGATACGCCATGAGGGCGCTCGGGCGGATGTCAGCAAGTTCCGAACCGCACGAATCGGGCTGAAGCAGACGGTAGTTCGGTGACTACGCAGAGCTTGTCGTTGGGGCGAGGTCTCCAAAGTCGGGCGACCTAGCAAGATCAACTAGATGTGCGTGGAGTGATCGACACAGCACGGAATGAGAGGAGCTCGAAGTGGCGAAGAACTGGGGCTGGTGACCGAGATCCGGGCGGCCGACGGAGCGCCGGCCCGGACGTGCCCGACACGAGCCAGGAGGGAGGTCTATCCGCGATGGCGAAGAACTGGGGCTGGTGACCCGACGAGTCAGGCCGCCCAGAAGCGGCGTGTTTCCCAGCGAGGAACGGAGGTGCCCGGCGATGGCCAAGAACTGGGGCTGGTGACGAAGAAGTTGAGCCGCAAACGGAGCGAACAAGGAGGGGGTGTCGCATGAAGAAGAACTGGGGCTGGTGACCGCTTACCGGCAGCCTGCACGGCAAACGGTGCTGTTCTTGCGTTTAGCGGGTCGAGGTGGCATATCCCCACCGTCGTGGATTTGCCCGCGCTCGCGGTAACACCTCTCGCCATCGACCTGGCGGTGCTCCTGCACGACGTCGCCGGCATCGCGCCGAGCAGCTCGAAGCAAGCATTAGCGAGGACACCAGGTCCTCCGGGTCTATGGCGCCGGGTGCGACCAGGTTTAGCCGGTCGCACCCCGGCGGGCCGAAGACCTGCGGCCTCGGACGGCGAAGTCCGCACGGGGGTGGGTCGTCCTGAGCCGTCCGCGGATGGAAACCGCGACGACCGGCTCGCCATGGCCGGCCGACGCAATAGCCGGTAGCGCTCTCTCGTCGGGGCCCGCACCGGCCCGATCCTGGTCAACCGGGCAGGAGGGCGATCGCCGCGCCAGCAAGTGCCCCCGAGCTCTACCGGATCGCCCTCGTTCTCCTGGTGGTAGGCGATACATCAGATGGAATTCGCCCGCGGGCAACTACCTTCATGCCGCAGCGAACGGCCCACTCGCGGATCGCGCGGTTCTGCTCCCGATCAGCCACGGTGGTCCTCCGTGCGGGCTTGGCCTCGTCTGTGCCGACCTGCCCGGGCGCACTGAACCGGTGGTGGCGCGGCGGCTCGCCACCACGTCTGCTCAGTAGACACTCACACAGCAACGTCGATCCGGGCGAGCCCTTCCGGACCTGCTACCACCACTGATAGACGGCCGAGCGGATCCACGAAACCGGTGAGCTCTACCGGGGCCGGGACTCGTAGTAGGTGCCCTATCGTGCGAGCATCGGTCAGGTCCCACACCCGCACCGTTCTGTCGTGGCTGCCGGTGATGGCGATGGGGCGCCCGTCGGGTAGGACGAGCGCGGCGACCGCGGTCACCCAGTCGGTGTGGCCGGTGAGGGGTTCGCCGATCGGGGTGCCGGTGTCGAGGTCCCACACCCGCACCGTGGCGTCAGCGCTGCCGGTGATGGCGATGGGGCGCCCGTCGGGCAGCACGAGCGCGGCGACCGCGGTCACCGGGCTGGTGTGGCCGGTGAGGGGTTCGCCGATCGGGGTGCCGGTGTCGAGGTCCCACACCCACGCCGCCGTGGTGTGGTGGCTGCCGGTGATGGCGATGGGTCGCTCGTCGGGTAGGACGAGCGCGGCGACCGCGGTCACCCAGTCGGTGTGGCCGGTGAGGGGTTCGCCGATCGGGGTGCCGGTGTCGAGGTCCCACACCCGCACCGTGTCGTCCCAGCTGCCGGTGATGGCGATGGGGCGCCCGTCGGGCAGCACGAGCGCGGCGACCGCGGACACCCTGTCGGTGTGGCCGGTGAGGGGTTCGCCGATCGGGGTGCCGGTGGTCAGGTCCCACACCCGCGCTGTGGCGTCGAGGCTGCCGGTGATGGCGATGGGTCGCTCGTCGGGCAGGACGAGCGCGGCGACCGCGCGCACCGGGCGGGTGTGGCCGGTGAGGGGTTCGCCGATCGGGGTGCCGGTGGTCAGGTCCCACACCCGCACCGTGTTGTCTCGGCTGCCGGTGATGGCGATGGGGCGCTCGTCGGGTAGGACGAGCGCGGCGACCGCGGCCACGTGGCCGGTGTGGCCGGTGAGGGGTTCGCCGGTCGGGGTGCCGGTGTCGAGGTCCCACACCCGCACCGTGTGGTCCCAGCTGCCGGTGATGGCGATGGGGCGCCGGTCGGGCAGGACGAGCGCGGCGACCGCGCGCACCGGGCGGGTGTGGCCGGTGAGGGGTTCGCCGATCGGGGTGCCGGTGGTCAGGTCCCACACCCGCACCGTGTTGTCGGAGCTGCCGGTGATGGCGATGGGGCGTCGGTCGGGTAGTACGAGCGCGGCGACCGCGGTCACCGTGTCGGTGTGGCCGGTGAGGGGTTCGCCGATCGCCGTGCCGGTGTCGAGGTCCCACACCCGCACCGTGTCGTCCCAGCTGCCGGTGATGGCGATGGGGCGTCGGTCGGGTAGGACGAGCGCGGCGACCGCGTTCACCGTGTCGGTGTGGCCGGTGAGGGGTTCGCCGATGGGGGTGCCGGTGTCGAGGTCCCACACCCGCACCGTGTTGTCCCAGCTGCCGGTGATGGCGATGGGTCGCTCGTCGGGCAGTACGAGCGCGGCGACCGCGGCCACGTGGCCGGTGTGGCCGGTGAGGGGTTCGCCGATCGGGGTGCCGGTGGTCAGGTCCCACACCCGCACCGTGGCGTCAGCGCTGCCGGTGATGGCGATGGGGCGCCGGTCGGGTAGGACGAGCGCGGCGACCGCCTCCACCGGGCCGGGGTGGCCGGTGAGGGGGTCACCGATCGGGGTGCCGGTGGTCAGGTCCCACACCCGCACCGTGTCGTCGTCGCTGCCGGCGATGGCGATGGGGCGCCCGTCGGGCAGCACGAGCGCGGCGACCGCGGTCACCCTGTCGGTGTGGCCGGTGAGGGGTTCACCGATCGGGGTGCCGGTGGTCAGGTCCCACACCCGCACCGTGTTGTCCCAGCTGCCGGTGATGGCGATGGGTCGCCCGTCGGTGAGCACCAAGGCAGCCAGACCGAAGTGGTGGGCTAGCTGGAGAAGTGTCTCGCCGGCGCTGCTGGAGTGGTGGCTCCAAACTGTTGTCCACTGGCCTGGCGGGGTTCGGCGGCGTGGCGTGTCGCCGGCGGCGGCTTGTGCCAGGTCCATCGCGTCGGCGTTCTCAGCGGGGGAGTCCCAGGGCCAGGTGTGGGCGACCTGCTTCCACGCTCGCACGGTGGTGGTGGAGCGTGTGCGGGGGGCGGCTGCGGTGAGGGCTTGACGGACGCGGGGGACGTCGAGGTAAGGGAGCAGTTCGGGGCTGAGGAGGCGTTCGTCGAGGCGACCTCCGGCGGCGGCGTGTTCGACGAGGTGGCGGCGCAGATACGGGGCGGGCGGGATCGCCCCGCGTGTGGTGGGCCGAGGCTGAGCCAGGGGCAGCAACGCTTCGGTGATCCGAGCTTCCACCACCTCGACAGATCCGAGTTCGAGGCCGTCCGCCGGCTCGTCGTCATGCTCAGGCATGGTCGTCCTGGTCGTCCTGGTCGTCCTGGTCGTCCTGGTCGTCCTGGTCGTCCTGGGCGGCCGACGGGGAGCGGGGTGGGTCGTGCAGGTCGCGCCATTGTTCACGCAGAGTGGTTCGCAGGGTGTCGTGGAACAGCCGGTAGACGGTGATGCCGTCCTCGTGGTCGGTGACGAGGTAGCCGGCCAGTCGGGAGGCGAGCAGGGCGGCGATGTCGCTGTCGCCGTAGGTGCCGGGCCGGTCGGCGACGGCGTTGGCGGTCAGGGGCCAGATCTGGCTCCAGGGCAGTCCCCGCCCGTAGGCGAACGCGACCGCACGGAGCAGGTGGATCGCGCGTAGTCGTTGGTCAGGGTCGGGGAGCTCGTCGTGCAGGTCGGCACGGAAGACGCCGAGCACGCCGTCGTCGAGCAGGGCGGCCAGACCGGGGTCGTCAGGGTCGGTGAGAGTGTCTCTGTCGGCGAGGTTGGTGGCGGCCAGGCGGGTCAGCAGGAATGACTTCTGGGCTGCGGTGGCGACGGCGGCGGCGACCGCGGTGGCGTGCTGGTGGTGCTCGGGGCGGTGGTAGGGCGACCGGGGTGTCTGGGTGAGGATCTCGGTGGCGTAGTCGGCGAGGTCGGCGGTGTTCCACCAGGGGGCCTCGTCGACGGGTACCCGTTCGCCGCGGAGTGTCTTTGTGACCTGCTCGGCGTACGGGCGCGCCGAGTTCGTACCGGTCGGCTGTGCCGCGGCGTGCGTTCCGGTGGTGTCTGTCCCCGCGCTGTTCGGTTTGTCGTTGGTCGGTGTGCCGGGTGAGCGCACACCGAGGATCAGACGCAGTGGCGAACCGAGCGGACCGTCGGCGGCCGCTGCGGGTGGGTGGAGGCGGGCCAAGACGGAGGCGAGCAGATCCACCGGGTTGCTGGACTCGTCGAGGGCGTCGATGACGACCGTGACCGGGCGGGCGTGGCCCCCGAGCCAGGTGCGCCACCGGGCCAGCTCGGCCGTCGTTCCGCCGCCGGTGGGGATGCCCACCGCTTCCAGCAGCTGGGTCACGATCTCGGCGGGCACCTTCCCGGTGCACAGGATCGCCGCGTCGATCGACCCGACCGGCGGCAACAACGCAGGCGGGACGGCGGCGGTGAGCTCGGGATGGTCGCGGCGGAACCGGGTGTCGCTGAGGGTGACCAGGCGGCCAAGGACGGCGGACTTGCCGGTACCGGCGCCGCCGGTGACCACCACGGTGCGCGGCGGTGCCGACAGGGCGGCGACGAGGTGGCCCATCAGGTTCGCGCGCCCGGTGAACAGCCACGTTTTGGCCGCCCAGTGCGCCTCGAGGTCTTCCGCGCGGATCGCGAGGTCGCGGCGGGCCTCTCCGACGAGCGGCGCCGCCGGCTGCGGGCGCGGGTTGGGCAGACACGGGCTCGGGCCGCCCAGCCGGGGAAGCTCGGACTTGAGCAGACTCAACCGCTGGGAGGCGGGCAGGCGGGCCTGGACACCGTCGAGGAACTGGTCCACCCGCAGATAGGGGCCGTGGTCGTACTGTTCGCCCTCTCGGGACCGGACCTCGTCGAGGAACCCGGCGACCGCCCCGGTCAACGCCCCCACCTCGGCCGGGGACTCGGCGCCGGTGGAGGCCAGCACCAGCCAGGTGTCAGGGAACTCCGGCAGCCGCACAGTGCGCTCGGCGGTCGCGGCGGCGAAACACACGTCCAGGATCACCAGCAGGTGCTCGACGTCGGTGTCGGCGAGCCAGCCGATGAGCTGGTCGGTGCTGAGCGCGGTCTTGTGCACGCGGGTCGGGCTGGTGCTGCGTAGGACGATCCAGTGCGCCTCGCGTGTGGTCAGGCCGTGCCCGGTCACGACCAGGACCGCGGCGTCGCCGTCGTTCCACTCCCGCTCCGGGGAGCGCAGCGCGTCCTCGATCTGGCGCAGTGTCGGGTTCTGGCCGAGCTCCGGGTGCGCCACTGTGAACCGGCGCCGCCCCAACCCTGCGTCGCACCACCATTGCTGCAGCACCTTGACCTCGTCTGCCACCCCGGGCAGCGCGCCGTGATCGGAGTCGTCGTACTCGGTCGTGGCCAGCACGACCAGATGACGGCGCAAGACTTCGGAGAACTCGTCCTCTGCGGTGAGGTCCGGGTCGGCGCAGACCGGGCGGGTTTCCGGGCTCGCTGCGCGGTCCGCGTCGTGGGTGCTCACGCGCCACTCAACCCCGGTAGGGCGTCCACGAGGGCCTGCCCGGTCGCCTTCTTACCGAGGTAGCGGGTGGCCGCGTGCGGCTCCCGGCCGTTGTCGACCTCCTCTTCGTGGACCGAGGGCCACCGCCCGGACAACCTCCCGGCCAACGCGACCGGATCCCGCGGGTCGCGCACATTGACCCACCGCCGCACCCCGGCCAGCCCGCCAGGCCCGGTACCGAACGAGGAATCGGGCAGCAGACTCCACACCGCCCGCAGCGCCAGCGGCGACCCCAGCGTGACCAGCGTGTCCACCCGATGCCCCGGCGACTGGCGCAGGTACTCGAGCGCGACGACCGAGCCCAGCGAATGCCCCAGCAACAGCCGCACCTCATGGTCGACCGCCGCGGCGACCCGCTCATCGACGGCCTGCTTGACGGCCGGGTCGGTGAGGTAGCGGCGGGCCTGCCGCATCTCGCCCACGAACAACCAACCCGCACGCGCCCCGAACCGGCGATCCATCGCCGCCACCACACGCAACACCGGCTCAGGGACCCGCGGGAACCCCGCCTTCGACTCCGGGGCCGCGGTGAGCTCGTCGACGGTGAGGATCTCACCGGCGGCGTCCACCACCGCGGTCACCTCGTCGTCGGACATGTCCTCGAACAGCGACCCCGGGCCTGCCGGCGACGGCGCGGACTTCGTCTCGGACGCCGCTGCGCCGAACAGGTCACCGTAGAACGCCATCTCCACCGGCGGCTCGATCATCTTGTGGCCGCAGGCCCGTTCCAGCCCATCAGCCAGCGCCGGCGACCACGCCGCGGCCAGCTGATGCCGTCCCCCCTGCTCCTGAGCGATCCCGTGCACTCCCACGATCACCGCCACCCGCGACCACCCCGAAACACCAGACCGGCCCACAGCCCAGCACTAGCGACCACCACGTGAAGCTCCTCGTCGTACATATACACAGCAAGAGCGGACGGGACAGCGAGAACTGGGAGGGGAGGAGCGACCGGCGCGCCTGTCGCCGCGTCCCACATCCGGACTGTGCCGTCCCAGCCGCCGGTGACGCCGACGGGTCGCCCGTCGGGCAGCACGACCGCGAGCACTGGGCCGGTGTGGCCGGTGAGGGGTTCGCCGATCGGGGTGCCGGTGGTCAGGTCCCACACCCGCACCGTGTTGTCCCGGCTGCCGGTGATGGCGATGGGGCGTCGGTCGGGCAGGACGAGCGCGGCGACCGCCTCCACCGGGCGGGTGTGGCCGGTGAGGGGTTCGCCGATGGGGGTGCCGGTGTCGAGGTCCCACACACGCACCGTGTTGTCGGAGCTGCCGGTGATGGCGATGGGGCGCCCGTCGGGTAGTACGAGCGCGGCGACCGCGCTCACCGTGCCGGTGTGGCCGGTGAGGGGTTCGCCGATGGGGGTGCCGGTGGTCAGGTCCCACACCCGCACCGTGGCGTCAGCGCTGCCGGTGATGGCGATGGGGCGCCGGTCGGGCAGTACGAGCGCGGCGACCGCGGCCACGTGGCCGGTGTGGCCGGTGAGGGGTTCGCCGATCGGGGTGCCGGTGTCGAGGTCCCACACCCGCACCGTGTTGTCCCAGCTGCCGGTGATGGCGATGGGACGTCGGTCGGGCAGTACGAGCGCGGCGACCGCGTTCACCCAGTCGGTGTGGCCGGTGAGGGGTTCGCCGATCGGGGTGCCGGTGGTCAGGTCCCACACCCGCACCGTGGCGTCAGCGCTGCCGGTGATGGCGATGGGGCGCCCATCGGGAAGTACGAGCGCGGCGACCGCGGCCACCAGTAACTCGATGGTTCTCGGCGTCGCCTTGTCGTCTCTGCGCGGTGCCTCACTGCTAGACCCACTGCTGGTCAGGTCCCAGACCCGCGTCGTGCCGTCTTCGCTGCCGGTGATGGCGATGGGGCGTCGGTCGGGCAGGACGAGCGCGGCGACCGCGCGCACCCAGCCGGTGTGGCCGGTGAGGGGTTCGCCGATCGGGGTGCCGGTGTCGAGGTCCCACACCCGCACCGTGTTGTCGGAGCTGCCGGTGATGGCGATGGGGCGCCGGTCGGGCAGTACGAGCGCGGCGACCGCGGCCACCGAGCGGGTGTGGCCGGTGAGGGGTTCGCCGATCGCCGTGCCGGTGTCGAGGTCCCACACCCGCACCGTGTTGTCCCGGCTGCCGGTGATGGCGATGGGTCGCTCGTCGGGTAGGACGAGCGCGGCGACCGCGTTCACCCAGTCGGTGTGGCCGGTGAGGGGTTCGCCGATGGGGGTGCCGGTGTCGAGGTCCCACACCCGCACCGTGTTGTCGGAGCTGCCGGTGATGGCGATGGGGCGTCGGTCGGGAAGTACGAGCGCGGCAGTCGAGGTCAGCGGGGAGCCCCGCATAACGACATCGCCCGAGCTGGGGCCAGTTTGTGCGACAGCCCAGGCAACTGACCAGCGACCTGCTGTCGCGTCGGGTTCGGCGCCTCCTGCGACGAGGGCGAGCTGAAGGGCGTCGGCATTCGTCAAGGGGTCCTCCCAGAGCCACGCGTGCGAGACCTGCCGCCACGCCCGGACCACATCGGCGCGCACGACTCGCGGGTCGACACCGACGAGGGCCGGGCGCACCCGGGCCGGATCCAGGTACGGCAACGTCCGAGGGTTGATCACCGCATCGGTCATCGCGCCCCCGGCCGCGGCGTGCTCGACCAGGTGCCGGCGCACGTACCCCGGCGGCGGCACCGAGACAGGTCCGGCGCGACGCGGCACGGCGAGCGAGGTCAACGCCTCAGCGATCCGCGCCTCGACCTCGACAACGTCCCTGCTCACGGGTCTCCCGTCGCTGCGACTACCTGTTCCCATGATCTCGCTATGGAGAGGCGCGGTGTTTCGTAAGACCCACTCAGACCGGCATGGTGGCTGCGTTGTCGATCCTCGCCTCCTGGACGCGCACACAGCAGTCGACGGAGTCGAGGGAGCGATCGCGGTCAAAGGAGCGGGGTCGGCGCAGCTCAACTAGGGCCGTGCTGTGGTCTGCGGTGGAGCCGGCCAGATCGGTCGTGCCCCACCCCGCCGTCGTACCTCCCGAGCTCGCGGCAGTCAACGTTCGATGACCGGCTCGCCCGCGGCGGGTTGTTCGACGCCCCTGGCCAGGGGTGTCGTGCACCTGGCCCGCGCCACTGCGGCTGGCCCCTGACTAAGGACCAGGGGCGTCTGCACCGCCTTGACTCGGCCTCGAAATCGACCAGCTGTAGCAACCCGGCTCGGCCTGTCATGGCATAGCGCGGATCTCCCGGCGTCGTGGAGGGTCCGAGCGCCCACGGCGCAGCGCGTGGAGTCTGGTGTAGCTGATCTGCCCGTGCCGAATGACATCTGCGAGGTCCTGATGGTCAGCCCCGAACGACTGTCGGTCTCCGGGGTGGCGGGTTGTCGTCTGGTGGCCAATCTGGACAGATCCTCCCCTGAACTGCTGAGGCGCCACCCGCGGTGCCTGGGGAGCTGGTCCTGGAGGCTCAGCAGCTTTCGGTCCGGCGCTCGGGAACGGTCACGGCAGCGACGCCGGAATGGCTCAGGTGCCGACTCTGAGCCTGGGGACTTCAGCTCGTGGCAGCGCCGGACGCCGCGGGCGGACACAGACTGGAGGTAAGCCGGCCAAGCCGCCAGCCTGTCGCCGGGCACGCTGCAGCGTGCTCTCGGAACTGGACCTTGTCCCGGGGGTGACACCCTCGGCCGCGTCGTCGCCGGCAGTCCCCGAGGCCGTTTCGCCAGTTCAGGGGGGCGCGAGGTGCCGCAGGCGATAGGTTCTGCCGGTGGACCGACGGGGTACTGCCCGGGACCTGCTCGGGAGTTCTACGTCTCGCCGGAGAGTTATTTCCGAAAGGCTCGGGGACGTTCTTCGTGGCGAACTTCAGAAAACTTCAGTCGCCGGAGCGACCTCAACGTTGACGACTTAGTTAGCGACCATTCCAGGCTGAAAATGGCACTTAAGCCATTCTCTAACGAGAGTTTTTTTGCGGCGGGCCGCGCAGCGTGGTTAACTAGTTCTAGTGGCTGGTTCGCCAGACACGAAGGGCGCGGAGCCCCTGACAATTTCAGGAAACCCCGCGCCCCAAGTGAGAGACCTACGAGGTCGCCCCGCCAAGGAAGTCCTCGTAGAACTCGTTCGCCGCCGCTCCGACGGTCGAGGCCAAGGCCTTGGCCGTCGGGACGGTGCCGACCTCAGGACCGAACAGGTCCAGGTGGTCGGACACCATCAGCAGTGCCAGAGTGACCCGCAGGACGAGCCAGCTCCGGCGAATGACGCGCTGAGCAGTGCGAACGGGCCCCCGCCGGTCCCCGGGGGGATCGGCACCAGAGTCTCGTCCGCAGGTGCAAGCGGTCATGACACACCACCTCCTCAAGCCGGGACCTGCCGCGTGCAGCTCCCGAGCTCGCGGAGCCACCCAGCGGGGTACCGTCAGAGGTGGGGAACCGATCGCCGAGGCAACCGGTGTGCCGTCTTCGAGAGTACCGGGTCGCGTACCGATCGTGTGAATCCGATGAATCGCGATCCAGTGCCGGTACAACGGGACGCTGGGGCGGTTCTTCTCCTGCTCAGAGCCCCTATTCGGGAGTCAACCAGCCCCCGATGCATAGTTGGTGTGATGTAACTCATAGTACGAGTGTGGTTAGCATTGCGCACAGTTCTGGGGTGCTGTACATCGACGACTCCATCGCTATCCCGATCCGGGAGAACTCCCACGCCCGCCCCCGCCAATAACACCGCTCTGGCCCGGGTGTCCGACAGAGAGCCCACTGCTCGGCGAGCTCGTCGGTCACCACCGTGCTCACGAGGTTGACGCGGTCGTGGCCGCCGACCTCGATGACTGCCTCTTCCACGCCGAGCTCGTCGACGTTCGACCCCGACGACCCCCGACGCGGTGGAAGTCGCCGCCGTCCGTTACCGCGGCTGCCTGGCTCTGACCGGCGATCCGGGGGACTGCCCGGCCCGCGGCACGGCCCGGACGACCGCGACGACAGCGCCTCACCACCGCGGGTGGTCATCTGCGGGGTCAGGGTGGTGGTCATGGCCGACCTTTCCTCGGGCCCCGGTATAGGTGTGAGGGCTCTGCCCCTTAGCTCCGTATCGCGGCGCCGTTGACATCATCGACCGCTCTTTCGAGATGCAGGTCATACATCGGTGTCGTCGGTGGCGGCGGCGTAGAAGGCCGACACCGCGTAGGTGGGGTGGCGGTCGAGGTTGTGCCGGGAACTGTCGTAGCCGCGGGTGGTGCGGGGGTCGGCGTGCCCGGCGGCGTCCTGCACGTCGCGCAGCTCGACGCCGGCGTCGAGGGAGGCGGTGACGAAGGTGTGGCGCAGGCTGTGCGGGTTGATCCGGTCGACCTGGGGGAGCTCGGCGATGCGGGCCAGGCGCCGTATGAGCCGCCACGCTCCGGGCTCGTCGAAGCGGCGCCCGGTGCGGGTGATGAACACCGGCCCGGTGGCTCGGCCGTCGAGATAGGTGTGCAGGGCGTGCACCACGGGCGGGGCGAGCGGCGCGGTGGCGGTGTGGCCGCCCTTGCGGCGCAGCCGCAGGACCCGGTGACCGCGTTCGGTCTCGAGGTGTTCGACGTCGCGGGACAAGGCCTCATCGACGCGGAGCCCGTTGTGGGCGAGGAGGCTGATCAGTGCGTGCGCGCGGGCCCCGTCGGCGGCCGCGGCGGTGAGGAGCCGGGCGACCTCGTCGCGGTCGAGACCGGTGCTGGTCGAGTCCTGTCCGACGCGCGGGCGGACGACGCCGGTCATCGGGGAGCGGTCGAGGATCTCCTCGGCCACGCCGTAGGCGTAGAGCCCGGACAGGGTGGCCAGCCGGCGGGCGATCGTGGAGTCCGCGGCCGGGCGGCCGGTGCGTGGCTGGGGCCGGGCGAGGGCGTTGGCGTAGGCGTCGATGTGCACCCGCCGTGCTCGTAGCGGGTCGACACCGGAGCGGGCGCACCAGGTGTAGAAGTCGCGGATGTCGCGGGCGTAGGCGCGCTGGGTGTGTCCGGAGCGGCGGGAGAGCACGAACGCGGTGGCCAGCTGCCAGGCGGAATCGGCCTGCCCGGGCTGCTCCGGGACCAGCTCGGGGGTGCCCTCGACGACCGCCGTCTCCACCTCGGCTCCCGGGTCCGGCGGGTTCATCGTAGGCCCGCGGTGCCGGCCGTTCGGGCGGGTGCGCCGACGGGGTCGTCGTGGGCGGCGAGCTCGCTGCGGGCCGGGCGGCGGAGCCGCTGCCAGGGGGAACCGGCGGCGGGGCGTAGGCGGGTGTTGGTGAACTCGGCGTGGGCGGGTCGGAAGGGGTCGGTGACGGCGAAGCGCACCAGACCGGGGTAGAGCGGGTGCACCGTGTATCCGGTGATCAGTCGGACATCGACGACGACGCCGCTGACCGCGGGCAGCACCGGCATCGTGTGCGCCACGCATTCCTGGGCGATCTGCTCGCCGGTGTTCCACCACCCGGTCCAGGCGTTGTCCGGGGTCTGCCCGTCGGCATGGAAGCCGTGCACGTCGCGGTAGTAGAGCTCCGGGCGCGGCTCGGGGCGGCGCGGGCCCAGGTGCAGCACCAGGGCGTAGGTCGGGGCCGCTGGGTCGCCGCCGGCGTCGGGTAGCAGCGGGCGGGCGGCGAGCTCGGTGAGCGCGGTGGGGTCGAGTAGCCGGGTCCGGCCGCGCCGCCCGAGTTCGGGTAGCAGCCCGGCCTCGACCAGGCGCACCACTTGGTCACGGTTGGCGCCCAGTGAGGCCATGGCCACTGTGGTGGTGACCGGCTCGGGCGGCGGGGAACCGGGGGCTCGATCGACGGCGGTCGCGGGGCCGGAGGGGCCGGTCATCACGGTCCTATCAGGGGGATCTGGGCGGTCTCAGGAGCGGTCGTCGGGTCGGTCTGGGCGGGGATGCTCGGGCAGTCGCCGTCGTTGTCGGGCTCGTCGGGGACTGCGCCATCCGGGGCTGCGTCGGCCGGACCGGTCTTGCTGTCTTCGGCGATCTCGCGTTCCGCCTCGCGGCGCTCTTCGATCCACCAGGGCAATCGCTCGGGCCCGCAGCAGCCGGCGTGGGCGGGATAGTGCGGGTCCACCCACAGCCGGCTCGCCACCCAGTCGGTTGCAGCGCGGTCGCGGCCGCCGACGTGCCACTCGACCGGTTCCGTCAGCGAGATGTACCAGTGCTCATCACACTCATGCAGCGGGCCATAGTCGTAGATCGTCACCGTCCCGACGTACGGGCTCACGAGATGCCACTCGACGTGGGACTTGTCCGGGTCCTGCGGCGCGCCCGGCTCGCCGAACTCGCGGACCAGGGCGGCGTAGCTCGCCGTCACGTAGCCCTGCAGGCTGCTCATCGTCTGCTCCCGGATCCAGGGGCGGACTTCTTCGTCGAGCCGTGCTGCGACGGGGCCGGGTGCGACGGGGCCGGACGCGAAGGCGCCGGGGCCGAGGGAGGGGTGAGGAGCTGGGCCGACCAGTCGCGCGGGCCGCAGCCGCCGACGGGCTGAAGCTGCTCGTGCAGGACCGGGGCGAGCCGGCCCGGGTCTGGTCCCAGCGCCAGGACGGTGTCGAGGACCCGCGGGTAGAGCACGCGAGCGTGGCGCAGCTCGGTCTTGCCACCCGAGGCGATCAGGACAGCCTCCTTGACGGCCAGGCACGACCGGATCGCCGCGGTGAAGCCGTCGGCAGCGCCCCAGCAACAACCCAGAATGATCACCGGCGCGACGATCCCGCGGTAGTCCTGAGCAAGGACGTCGGCCCAGATCCGGCGGTCGCCGAGGTTGCTGTGCCCATCGATGATCAGGACGTCGACATCGGCGCGCACGTCAGCGACCGGCAAGGGCCCGCGATCGCGGTTGGGCGCGATCTGCACCCGCGGGTCGCAGACGTAGGCCTCGTAGAGCTCCTGCTGCGGTACCAGGCCCCGGGCACCGTCGGTCGTCAGCCGGACTCGGAGCGGCGCGGCGGGCGACGGGACCGCACGACTCACCGGCAGCGTCCTCGAAGGTCGGACGGGTTCCGCTCACCGCCGGGCGAGCTGCTCTCCCGAGCCTGGTGCAGCATCCGGTTCACCCTGCTCCTCCTCGCCGTCGCACGACTCGATCAGGATGACCCCCCGTCTGTACCAGTGTCAAGACGAGGGGTCGTTAGTACTGACGATCCCTCGTCGGTACTGATGACTGCATAACCGTCATTATCCTGTTGTACGCTTCGTATCGTTCGTCGTTACGTATCAATACGAATTGACACTTCGATACGTATCAAGTAGGGTCGATCGCGTGTCGGAGAGTCAGAGCGCGGGCGTCGAGCTGATCGCGTGCGAGATGCCCGGCTGCGTTCACGTCATCGAGTACGCCGGCGTCGGGCGCAAGCCGAAGTACTGCACCCGCGTCGTCGACGGCGTCGTGCACAACCGGCTCAACGCCCAGAAGGTCCGCAACGGGACCCTCACGCTGCCCGCGCCGGGATCGCGGCCCGAGCGCAGCGACATCAACGACGGCGAGGGCCCTGGCTCAGTGCCGCGGCCGGTGTCACTGGCCCGCGCCGGGATCGAGGCGATCCGCGACGAGATCGGCTCCCAGCTCACCGCGCACCAGACCTGGATGAGCGGGGCCACCGCGCGCCTCGAGGAACTCCTCGCCGCGGCGACCGACCCTGACGCCGCCGCGGCGGAGGTCGCCGCCGCGCACCGCGAGGCCCGCACCCGCATCGATGCCGCCGAGGCCTCGGCCGAGGACGCCCTGGCCCGCGCCCGCGCAGCCGAAGCAGACGCCACAGCGGCGGCGACCGGGCGTGCCGAGGCCGAGACCGCAGCCGAGGACGCCCTCGCCGAACGCGACGAGCTCACCGAGCAGCGCGACCGCTACGCCGGACTCCTCGCCGACCGCGACGCCGAACTCGACACCGTCCGAGCCCGTCTGGACGAGGCCGACCTCGCCCACCGCCAGGCCGTCGCCGAGCGCGACCAGCTCGCCGAACAGCTCACCGCGGCCCGCAGCGAACGTGACCGGGCCACCGCCGCGCTCGCCGAGCTACGCGAGGCCCACGACGCTCTGCGCGCCCAGTACCAGCAGGCCCAGGCCGAGCGCGACACCGCCCGCACCGAGCTCACCGCGGCTCGCGACGACGCCGCCGCTCAACGTCGGCGCGCCGAGACTCTCGACCGGGACCGCTACGCCGCCGAACAGGCCCGCGACAGCCTCACCACCGAGCTGGCCACTGCCCGCGCCCGCACCGACGACCTCGCCCAGGCCGCGGCCGAAGCCCGCACCGCCCAGGCCGTCACCGCGGCGGAGAACACCGCCCTGACCCGTCAGCTCGCCCACGACGTCGAGGTCGAACGCCGCCACGGCGAGGAGCGCCTCGCCGACCTGCGCGAACGCCACGCCGACGAACTGCGCGCCCTGCGCGAGCGAGATGACGGACCAGCCCCGCCCGACACGACCCGGCCCGACACCGCTCTGCCCGACCCGGACCCGGCCGCCACGACCACTAAGGCGCCGCGCACGAGACGACGCACCACCACAGACCGCAGTGCAGATCGCAGCCCCCGCAAGGCCCGGCGCCGGCCCGGGCCCGAGCAGACCCCCGACCCGCAGGAGTGACGACCGTGACGACGTCGCACGACCCCGCCATCCCCGCCCAGCCGCGGACCCCTACCCGGGAGGACATCACCTCCGCCCGGGCCACCGGAGACCGGCTGCGTGCCGCCTACGCCGCGGCCGCCGGCGTCACCGGTAGCGCATGGGCCGACCGCGAGCAGCAGGCCCTCGACGGGCTCCGCGCCGTCGCAGCGTTCCTACGTCACCACCCCAACACCGACGTCGCCCGAGCGATCACCCAGACGCTGCAGACCCTCCCGGAGACCGGCCATGGCGCCCTCGGCTAGCGGCTACGAACTCGACCGGGCGGTGTGGCCGCCCTACCGCGAGCGCGTCATCGGCGACACCGTGATCGCCGAGAGCACCTTCGGACGGCGCCCCGACGGGCAGTACGGGACCGGTACCGTCGTCGGGTTCGAGCGCTACATCGGTGACCCCGCCGGAGCCCTCGTCCAGCTCGACCACGACGGGAAGGTCGACTGGTTCCCGCTCGCCGAGCTGTACCTGCTCCACCCCATCGGGGACCGCCCTGCGATCTCCTAGCGCACCACGCCAGGCAACCCTTTAGCCCTCAACTTCAGAGGCTAGGACACCTGGCGCGGGTGAGCGGATGCACGATGTAACCGAGGCCGGGTGACGACGAGTTGGTGGGGCTTGACACGCTTGCCGTCGCAGCTGGTCCGGCTGGCGTCATAGAGCCGCTTCACTGCGGTGCGAACGGTGGAATCCCGAACCTGGCCGTAGAAGTCGCCAAAGACCGCGAGTGTGTGGTTCACCGTCGTGAAGCTGGGAACCTGATCGAGTAGACCTGCAAGTTGCTCAGCGATAACAGGAACAGCCCGGTTTTCGACTGTCGCGAGGTCGGGGCGGATCGCCTCGGTCACGGTAAACAGGGCATCTGGATCAAAGGCGCTGTCAATCCGTTCCAATGTGTCCCACCATTTTTGCATGGCTCTAGCCACGCTATCGCCGAAGAGCCATAGCCCGTGCTGGCTACGGGTCCCGAAAACTAGGTGATAGAGCGGTTTGTGGCCGGGCGCGCGTCGAACGGGAACCGATATAACGTGCATCCCTGTGGCTGTAGACAGGCGGCGGGCGAATCCCTCGGAGACATGACGGACGGCGTCGTCGGTGACGCCGTGGGAGCGGAAGACCTCCCGCCACCAGTCTCCGCCCACGGCGTCGTCAAGTCGACGCATCGAGTTCTCGTTGCCCTGCGGCGAGGAGACGTGGCCGCCTGTGCGTCGTACGGCTTCCAGGCTGAAGTTCAGCAGGAGCTCGGTCGGTGGCCAAATTGAGCTGCGCGGGCCAGCGAGGATGTCGACGAGTCGTTGGTATGGCAGCCCATAGCCGGTGGGGTCGAGGAACAGGAACAGCGGGTGACCGTGGGCGGAGGTCAGGACCTCCTCGAGTACCGAGTCGACGTTGGTGTCGCGTACGTGAGCGGGCACACCACGCCGGGTGTATTCGGCGACGACACCTGCCAGGTCGTTCGCCGAGGTGGGGTCCTGCTCGACGAAGTACGAAGCGCAGGTCAGGCCGACAGTACGGTGTTGATGTTCGGCCATCTGCATAATCCGCTCAGGAGAGCCAGCGCTGCCGTTGCCGTAACGTCCGCGGCCCGCGTAGCCATCGAGGAAAACTACCCGGTGCCCCTGCGCTCGGGAGCCGGTCATGCCGGTGAACATCGGAACGTACCGGGTAAGTAACTCGTGCTTGAAGGTGCTAGGCAGATTCGGTTCCGCCCAGTACTCATCGCCAGCCCCAGTAGCCACCAGATCACCCCCAGTGAGAACAAGATAACGCGGACAGTGCCTCGGCAGGGACGTTCTTTGCGTTACCCCCGGGGCCCGTGGTCTTAGGTGGTCCCGCAGCCCCTGCCTCAGGCTCTCCATGGCTAGGTGAAATCAGGAAGGCGGGAACGAATTCTGTGATCGGTCCGGTGTGTCGACTACAATCCTTCGCCGGTTCGACGTAGAATTTGAATATGGCTGACGGGAGCGCGATCGAGTGGACCGAGGCAACCTGGAATCCGACGACCGGATGCGACCAGGTTAGCCGAGGCTGCGACAATTGTTATGCGCTGCGGTTAGCGGGCCGCTTGAAGGCGATGGGTTCGCCCAGATATCAGCTGGATGGAGACCCCCGAACATCCGGGCCGGGTTTCGCAGTGCAGCTCCATCCAGAGACCCTCGATGTACCGAAGCGATGGAAGAAACCGCGGCGTGTATTCGTGAACAGCATGAGCGACCTATTCCACGCTCGGGTCCCGCTCGACTACGTACGCCGAGTGTTCGCGACGATCGAGGCAACGCCCCAACACAGCTATCAGCTGCTCACCAAACGCTCGACCAGGCTTCGTCGCGTCGCGCCAGCGCTGTCTTGGCCGTCGAACTTGTGGGTCGGCGTGTCCGTGGAGTCGGCCGAGCAACTCGCCCGGATCCAGGATCTGACCGCGGTGCCCGCGGCGGTGCGGTTCGTCTCCGCTGAACCCCTTCTAGGCCCACTGACCGGAATCGACCTGACCGCGATCGACTGGCTGATCGCCGGTGGCGAATCCGGACAAGGTCACCGCTCGGTAGCCCTTGACTGGGTGCGTGACCTGCGTGATGAGTCTGCTCGCGCCGGAACCGCTTTCTTCTTCAAGCAGTGGGGCGGACGAACCCCGAAGGCAGGTGGCCGAGTGCTCGACGGTCGGACCTGGGACGAGATGCCCGCTCTTGCCACAGCGAAGGGCTAAGACCCTGACCTCTCTCGGACGAAGAGTCGCCATATCCGAAGGGAGGCCGGGCCTGGCTTCCGCTTGGGAGACAGCCGAGACTACGAGCGGAACTGTCAGGGCCGTGGGTCACACTGATGTCATGGGAGTCCCCGCCGGCGGTGCTCGCGCGTTTCTGGACGTGCCGTTCGCGGAGAAGGATGAGGCGAAGGCGCTCGGCGCGCGGTGGGACCCGTCGGCGCGGCGCTGGTACGCCCCGCCCCGGTCGAACCCGGGGCTGCAACGCTGGGCCCGGCAGCCCGAGATCCCCGAGCTGCTCCCCGGCGAAGACCGCCGGTTCGGCAGCGGCCTGTTCGTCGACCTCGTGCCCGCCTCCTGCTGGTTCACCAACGTCCGCTCCTGCATCGCCCAGAAGGACTGGGAACGACTACGTCGGATGATGCGCACCCGCGCCGGGGACCGCTGCGAGATCTGCGGCCGCGAGGAGGACCGGGAGCAGCGGCGCTGGCTCGAGGCCCACGAACGCTGGCACTACGACGACCGTGCCGGCGTACAGACGCTGCGCCGCCTCATCCTGTGCTGCAGCTGGTGCCACCAGGCAACCCACATGGGACTCGCCGACGTCCAAGGCCACGGGGAGACCGCGCGAGCACACCTGCGAGCGGTTACCGGCATGACCCGGGGGCAGACCCAGGACCACATCGACACGGCGTTCGCCCTGTGGCAGGCCCGCTCGGCCCGGACGTGGGAGCTCGATCTGCGCATCCTCACCGCAGCCGGCGTGACCCTCGCTGCCCCACTCGATCATCGCCAGCGCGCCGACGTCGCCCACGAGCTGGTCAGCCAGTACCAAGGCACCGCGCCGCGCGCCGCCGTGGGCGGCTTGACGGCCAACGAGGACACATCTCCCGGCGAGACGAGCCGGCCCAGCACCACTGACTCGGCAGCCCCGCCCGGAGAGGAAGCGGCACCCCCGACACCACATCACCGACCGTGGTGGAAGCGTCCCGGGCACGCAGCTCCGTGACGTCGGCCCTGGTCCGTACCCGGCAGTTACCGGCCAGACCGAGCGACAGTTCGACTGTTCGGATCAGGAACTGTGTCGGACTGTCCGCGATAATCGGTTAAAATCAGTGGCGAGGTGCGCGTGCGACGATCAGGTCAGGGGGAAATGGGTGACCGAGGGTGAACGCCCGGCCGGGATAGAAGCAGTCGTCAACCTGCCATCTCATGAGTGGGATAGCGCCGAGGCGGTGAGCTACGAGACTGCGCAGGAAGCCATCAACGAAGTGATCGGCTGTCACACCGCCGCTCTCAACAGGGAGCGCCGCTCAGCGTCTCCTGACCGAGCTCGGATCGAGCACCTCCGCGCGGAGATCATGGCGTGCGTGCAGGACCAGCGCGGTCTGAACCCCCGCGACCGGCCCGCGATACTGGCCAGCCGCGACAAGTACAGCCATCAACTGGCGGCTCTGCGGGCCGAGCTGCAGTGACGGGCCCGGGAGACCCACTCTCCGGCTACCGGCTCTCACCTGAAGAGAATGCGCGGATCTTCCGTGAGGACATCGCGCCCATGCTGTTGTCCGGATACGCGATGCAGGACAATCCAGTAGTAACCATTCTCATGGCTCAGCCCGGCGCCGGAAAGTCGCGAATCGCCAGCAATATCCGTGAGGCACTCGACGACGGCGGGGGTGTCGTCGAGGTCGACAGCGACCTCTACAAGCCCTTCCACCCCGACTACGCCGAGCTGATGATGACCGACGACCAGAACATGGCGGCGGCGATCGGCCCGGACGGCCGGGCCTGGATGGCCCAGGTCCAGGACTACGTGCGACACCACCGGCTGCACGCCATCGTCCACGACACAGCCCAGGACCCCGAGTCCGCTCTGGGCACACTGCGCGCCTACCGCGACGCCGGGTTCGGCACCGCGGTGGTGGCGCTGGGAGTGCACGAGAGCCAGAGCCTGCAAGGAGTCCTGCACCGCTATCAGGAACAGGTCAGCGAGCGAGGATCAGGACGCCTGACCGTTGCGGAGAAGGCCGCCCTGTCCTACCGGGGGATCCCCGCGACAGCACAGCTGATCGACGAGCGCGCCGCCGCGGACATCGTCGCGGTCTACCGGCGCGACATCGACTCCGCGGCCGGCCCGGCGTACGTCAACCGGCTCGGGGAGGACGGCACCTGGGCGTACCCGCCCGGGTTCGCCCAGGCGATCGAGACCGAACGAGCGCGGCCCCTCACCGAGCGCGAGACGACCAACTTCACCACCGTCCAGAACTACCTACGCAGCAACCTCGCTCCCGAGCTCATCCCCCGCCTCGAGCACGTCGACGCGCTGGCAGCGCAGGTCACCCCCGCCCCGCAGGCCGCAGAACTCGCCGACGAGCCCTCCACCAGTAATCAGGGCGCAGACCCCGCCCCGGACCTGACCCCCGGCACCATCGCGGCCGGGATCGTCGTAGCCGGCGCGGTGGAGTCAGCCGAGCTCGGCGACGTCGAGTTCGCGTCCCGAGACGCCGCGGCGCAGGGCGCCGAGGCCGCGCAGGCGGCCACCGAGCGCCTGCTCGGCGTGGCCGGCAGCGACCGGAACGGTCGGGTTCCGGCGGCCTCGGCGCTGGCCCGCGCCGTGGACAACTACCGGGCGCGCCAGGCGTTCGACGAGCGTTCGCACCGCGACCAGCTCGGCGTCGAGTCCGCGCGCCGCGCACCCGAACAGCCTCGCGGCGCCGAGCTCGACGGGCCTGAGCAGGACCACGGCTACGACCCCACCGACTGACCGGAGCGGGACTGTCAGTACGTCCAGCGGTCGAGGGGGCTGCCGCCGGCCCACATCATGTTCATCCGGTCCGCGAGCCGGGTGTAGGCATCCTCCTCCGCCGGAGTCAGCACGACGTCGCCCCGAGCGTCCTGCAACCGGGCGGCCAGCAGCTCGGTATCGGCAGTGGTAGCCAGGTCCAACAGCCCGTTGATCCGCGCGAACGCCTCGACCAGCTCGCCGCCCGACGGCGCAGCGGTGAACGCGCCGCCGCTGGCCTCAGCACCGGCGGCGATGGCCTCGGCCAGCTCGCTGGCCGGCGCCACCGCCAGCGTGTGTCCCAGACACATCGCGGCGGCCGAGAGCAACGCCAGATCCCCGGCCTCGATCTCGACGAGGCGCAGCGGCCGGTGCTCGTAGTGCCCGTCCGCTCCGAACATCAGCGGCAGCGGCGGCGCTGAGGGATGCGAGCGGGACTGCGTCGCCGCTATCTGACGCTGCACCCGGTTCAGCGCCTCCAGCGCCACCCGCCCAGCCAGCGGGACCGGCAACACCGCGGGACCGTCGGGGTCGTCCTCCTCCCACACCGCCAGGGTCAGCAGCAGCTCCTCGACCCTGGCCAGCTCGGCGACCAGGTCGTCATCGAGATCGGGAATCAGACGCCGCACGCGCGCCGCCGGCCCCACGTCCTGCTCCGTCTGCCCGTACTCGCCCACCGTCGCTCCTCACCGATCCGGCGCCCGAGGCGGGACCGCCGCCGGGCACGGTAGCCCGCACCGCCGACAAACACGGGCGAACAACGACCATCACGTCCGAACAGCTCAGTCCGTCCACGTCGGATCCTGCGCCACGAACCGCAACGTCATGGCCAGGTAATCGCGCATGGACACCGTCGCCGGCGCACGCCGCAGCTGCGTCCACACGGTGTTACTGCGCTGGCTGGACATCGTCCGAGCCTGCGCCACGATCGCGGTCGCCTCGACGTCGTCGACGCCGCGACCGGCCAGGCCGGCCAGTTCCCGAACCAGGGCGGCCGCGCGAGCCTCACCCACCGCCACCCCACCCCATCGACTCATCGTCGAGCGACACCCGGTGTGGGCGACACCGCAGCCGCGGCCGCGCCAGAGACGGACAGAACTGTCGGTGCCCGGCACTAGATTCACGGTCCGTGAGCGAATCAGAGGGCACTGGCGATCACGTGCCGACGGTCGGGGAGCGCGTCCGCGCAGCCGGGCTCAGCGAAGATCGGATCGCCGCGCACATGACGAACAAGGTCCTGCTCCTCGACAGCGAGGCTGTCGCCGACCTGGACCAGCCAGCACCCCCCGGAACCCGTATCAACGTCGGCAACAGCTCCTGACCGACGGCTCACCGGGCCCCGAGCCCGCCCGGAGACTTTCCCGGCTCACGCCACTGCGCAGCGTCGGCGGTCGTGACGGCCAGAGCCACCGAGCGCTCGGGAAAGAACATCCACGCCGTCACGGCCCGGTCGGCGCGCACCTCATCGAGACCCGCCCGCACCAACCCGGCCCGAAGCTCGCCCAACGCCGCCACCGTGTCCCCGCCGAACGGGGTCCCCACCGCGACACCCGACGTGAGCTCAAGGCTCAGTGCTGCCCGGGCGGCGTCGGCGAGCTGCTCCAACCCGTTCACCGCCTCGACCGGTAGCGGATCCGGGCCCACCTGGTCAGTCATCACACGCCCCGCCCCACCGTTCGCACCTGTCCCGCGGGCGCACGGAGCGCACCCCAGGTCTGGACGCCACGGGCAAGATCCGCGAGAGGCCGGCCCGTGGCGCGGCACCGATGCTAACCCACTGAATCGAACACTCGTTCGGGTCGGGTGGTCGGCCGTGCGGACCGTAGGCGCTCAGGGCCGCGCGGCCGGGAACCGCATATCGACCCGCCTGACGGCGGGGCGGTCCTGCCGGCCCTGAGCTTCGCACGGCCTCACTCAATAGCAAGGGTCGCTGCGCGATCGCCTCCGGCGACGACCCTGCGGGCCGCCCTTGCCATCGAGCCTAATGGGGCCCGCCGCACCCGGTCGATCTTGGTTGGCAGGGTCGGTGACCGTAGCCGCCGGTCCGGTGAGCACTCGTCGAGCCTGGGGCCCGTGAGGGATCTCTGCTCTGAGACCGTGCCCCGGCCGGTGGTCGGGAGGACAGAGACCGCTGATGGGATGGCGTGCCCGGCACGACGTGGCGTGAGCACTGATCCATTAGGCCGCCGGCAGTCCTCTCGCGGCTACTCCCGTTGTCGATCGGTGAGAGCGAGGAACATCAACATGCTGTTCGTGGGGGACGACTGGGCCGAGGATCACCACGACGTGGAGATCCAGAATGCCGCTGGCGAGCGGTTGGCCGCTGCCCGGCTGCCGGAAGGTCTAGCCGGTGTCGCTCGGCTGCATGAGCTGGTCGCGGCGCACCTGCCCGAGCCCGATTCCGAGTCGGAGGGTGAGGTACTCGCGCAGGTGTGGGTGGGGATCGAGACCGAGCGTGGCCCGTGGGTGCAGGCGCTGGTGGCGGCGGGGTATCGGGTGTTCGCGATCAATCCCCGCCAGGTCGCCCGCTATCGGGAGCGGCACTCCAACGCCGGTGCGAAGAGCGACGCCGCGGACGCGCACGCGCTGGCGGACATGGTCCGCACCGATGGCCATCAGCTGCGCTCGATCGCCGGTGACACGGAGCTCGCGTCCGGGATCAAGGTCTTGTCCCGGGCGCACCAGCGGTTGATCCGTGACCGCACCCGTCAGGTGCTGCGGCTGCGTCAGAGCCTGTTGGAGTACTTCCCGGCGGCGTTGGACGCCTTCGACGACCTGACGCGCGCCGACACCGTGGAGCTGCTGGCCAAGGCGCCCGACCCGGACACCGCGGCCCGGTTGACCCGAGCCCAGATCAGCGCGGCGATGCGTCGGGCCCGGCGGCCCGGGATCGATGCCAAGACGGCCACGATGGCCGCGGCGCTGCGCCGGCCAGGGTTGACTCGCTCTGAGCCGGTCACCGCCGCCTTCGCTGCCGCGACCCGCTCGTTAGCCGCTGTGATCGCTGCACTGAACAGCGAGATCGCCACCCTGCAGCGGCAGCTGAGCGCGGAGTTCGAGCGGCACCCGGCCGCGGCGATCTACCGCAGCCAGCCCGGTCTCGGTCCGATCGTGGCCGCACGGGTGCTGGCCGAGTTCGGGGATGACCCCGACCGTTATGCCAGCGCGCGTTCGCGCAAGAACTACGCGGCGACCAGCCCGATCACCCGCCAGTCCGGGAAGAAGACCTCGGTGCACGCCCGCTACGTGCACAACGAGCGGCTTGTCGACGCCCTCGGGCGTCAGGCCCAGGGCGCGCTGGTCGGCTCGGTCGGGGCGCGGGCCTACTACGACCTGCAACGAGCGCGCGGGCTCGGGCACCGGGCCGCGCTGCGGCAGCTGGCCAACCGGCTGGTCGGGATCCTGCACGGCTGCCTCAAGACCGGGGCGCTCTACGACGAGACCACCGCCTGGGGCCACCGCTCCACCGAACCGACACCACCACCAGCTGCAGCTGACGCTGCCTGAACACAACCACACAGTCCACACAGGATTTATCAGAGCCCGGCGGGTCCGGTGCTGGTCGACGGCCCGGATTCTGCGGGCTCGCCCCTCACGCCTCAAGGGCGCCTTCGGCGTCGCTGACGCGACAGCCCTTCGGGCTGCCCCGGACCCGTGAGCCTCCGCGAGCCCTCCGGGCAGGCCCTAACGGGCAGGCGCAGCCAGCCCGCCCGACGGGCCGAGCCGACGACCAGCACCTACGAGCACCACAACCAACCGATCTTGACGACGGGACGGCCTGGGATGTCTCGGAGGCCGTGCTAGCCGCTCATGCGGTGGCGGGGTGAAGCGCCCGCCACCCCAAGGGGTCGGGCCGACAGGACCACAGCCCCGTTGGGCCACGCCGAGCCAGGAGCGCCAACGATGACCAGCACCCTGCAGACACACCTCGCAGCGCCGCCGGACCACGACAGCGGAGTGGTCGATCCAGGCCAGCTGCACTGCCCGAGCTGCCGGGAGCAGGTCCGGTGCGCACCTCCGCAGGGCTGGCCCGACCGCGCCGGCGCGGCGCCGCTGTTTTCCCACCCCGACGGCACCGTCCTGTGCCTCGACCAGGCCGGGCGGATCAACGAGCCGGTGGAGATCCGAGCATGAGCACCGCCACCGACGGTCGCGACGTTCACGCCGAGCTGGCTATGGAGGCACTGCTGCCCTGCGCGGGATCTGAGCCTCGGACCCACCACTGCCCGATCACCATCCGGCTCACCTGGAGCCCGAACGACCCGCTCCTGGCCACCGCATCGATCCCGACCAATACCGACCGCACCGTCGAATGGTCACTGAGCATCGACCTGCTCACCGCGGGACTGGACCACCCCGCCGGACTGGGCGACGTCTGCGTGCTGCCCGACCCAGCCGATCCGACCCGGGCCGAACTGGTCCTGTCCTCCGATACCGGCCGAATCTGCCTCGGCTTCGCCGTCGAGAACCTCATCGACTTCCTGGCCCGCATCGACTCCACCGCCACTCCGCCGGTGGTCTCCCCGAGCCGAGAGGAGGTGGACGCGATGTGTGCTGAGGGCTGTTACAAGGTCATGCGCAACGGCGTGTGGGTTTGCATCCGATGCAAGCAGTGACTCCGCCGCAGTGACGGGGCGCGGACGGGCCAGCAGGAATCTGGCCCGTCCGCGCTACCGACCCTATCCAGCACTGCCGGCCACGATCGCCCGCGCCATCCCGCCGGCCACGACCGGACCCAAACGATCCCGCGGAGGATCACCATGCCCATACCCAGCTCGAGCATCGACACCCGGCCCGCTCCCGAACCGACCGACGCGAGCCCCGACTGGCGACACGGAGCGGCGTGCCGCCAGGTCACGCCGGAGACGTTCTTCCCTGCAGCCGAGAACGGCGACAGCTACGACGAGCAGGTCACCGCAGCCAAGGCGATCTGCCACACCTGCCCGGTGCTGAAGCAGTGCCGCGCCTGGTCGCTACTCCACCTCGCCTACGGCGTCGCCGGGGGACTCACCGAGAGGGAACGATCCACCCTCCGACGCCGGCAGCGCCGGGCCCACCCGAGGGCGGCCGCGGCGGCGCACGTCGCGCCGGTGGGTGAAGTGGCCGCGACCGCGACTCGCCGGGAGCGCCGCGCGGCCGCCGTGCGCTACCTCGCCGAGAGCAGAACCAGCCGGGACCGGGCCGCCCGACAGTTCCACGTCAGCATCCGCACCATCGACCGGTGGCTCGCCGAGGCCCGGGCCAGCGCCTGAGCACCCGCATCCGGGCCGACGACGGCTAGGTGCTGCTCAGATAGCCGAGCTCCTCTGCCCGTTCCCAGCATCCCCTGGACGAGCAGATCCGCATCGAGCCGGACGTCCCCTCCTTCCGCATGTCGGTGAGGTCCACGCTGCTGTTCTTCGCGTGCCCACACACGTCGCAGTGGTACAGGCCTGTCTTCGGGTCGTAGCTCACCGGTTCACGATTCCCCACCACGCCGGCTCACAGCGGGTTCCGCCCCCGAGCCGGCCGGGCCGCTCAGCACGACGCCCCAGAGGTCTCCCGCAGCGATATCTGGGCGCCGACGAGGCCGCCGCGGCGGCCGGCCGCGGCGATCTGTGATGTCCTGTCCGCGCGGGCCAGGTCCACATCACTGCAGACCAGCAGCACCAACAGTCCGCGGCGGCGCAACGCGCCCAACCAGCCCGCCGGGGCAGCCGAACCCAGGTCGCCGTCGTAGAACACCGCGTCCGCGGCGATCGTGAGCCGCGCGGCGCCCGCGTCCAGGCGCGCCGACCATGTCGGCGGCACGGGCAGCGAGGTCAGCTCGACGACGCCGAACTGTGAGACCAGGCCGAAGCCCCGGGCCAGGAGATCAGCCAGGACCGCGTCGATCAGCTCGGCGCCGGGTCGCGGATCCGAGGTGTGAACCTGCACAGAGGGGACCACCGTCATCGTGGCCACCGATCCGAACTCAGGCAGGTCCGGATCGGCCAACACGCCCGGGGACCCCCAGATCGTCACCCCCGAAGCGTCGGTGTCGCCCGGATGGGTCACTGCTGCCCTGCCGCGGACTCGGCCCTGAGTCGGACCACCGTGTCCCGGCAGCGACGCGCCTCATCGGCGAACTCCGCCCCCTCACCAGGCTCCTCGGCCCGACCGGCAAGCTCCGAACACACCAGCGCACACCGCTCGAGCACCGCGATCCGCTCGCCCACCGCTCCCGGCCCGGCCGAGACCGTCCCCTGCCCGGCCACGTACTCCTCGCCCGCCCGCAGATGCAGCAGCTCCAGCAGCGGGTTCATCCGCTCCATCGCCGCGCTGACCGGAGCCGTGCCGGCGTCCGGGTCATCGTGTTCCCGGTGCTGCGTCACCCAGGCGTCCAGCCCGGCCAGGCAATCCTGGCGGGCCTGCTCGACCTCACCCGCCGTGAGCTCGGTATCCGGGCGGTCGAGCTCCGTACGCCACTGGTAGTGCTCGGCGGCCCAGCGCTCATGCGCGGCCGCGACATCGACGCCCAGGCCCTCGGCGATCCCGGCCCAGTCGGTGCCGTCCTCGCGCTCGACCAGAATCGCCGCGGCGAGCACCTGATCGGCCCGCTCCCGCAGCGCCACCGCGTCAGCGACCAACGACCCGCCATAGACCGGCGAGGGCCGCGACCCCGCCGGCACCATCCGCCGGGACCAGTCCGCGGTGTCGCGCGCCGCCGCCGCCAGCAACAGATGGGCCACCGACCGCGCGGTGAACGGGGCTCCGGGCACGGGCGCCGGCCACAGTTCTGTCATGCCCCGAGCCTGACCGGGCCGGGCGCCACCGGCAACCACCTCTGCTCCGCCTGTGGACAACTCCCCCCGGCAGGACCTAGCCCGCGCGCCGGCATTGGGCGGTAACCCGGCGAGAACGACCCATCATGATCGCGCTCTGCGCCTATCTTCCCAGCTCAGAGGCTGTTTTGAAGTTGCCTCACCACCGCTGTTGCTGTAATATCAGTGCTGTCCAGATGGGAACGACAAGCCCGGCCGGACACCAACCGCAAACCGATCAAGGAGCACGCAGATGCAGAACGTGCACATCGACCAGCTCGACGACCTCGACCCCGAACGGGACCTGCGCACCGATCGCGGGGACCTCCACGGCCTGGCCCACTCCCTCATCGAGGAAGGGGTGCTCACCCCACTGACCGTGATCCCGGGCGAGGGCGGACGGTTCACCATCTACGCCGGACACCGCCGCCGCGCCGCGCTGCGCCTGGCCGCCGAACTGCTCACCGGCGACCCGGGCGAGTTCGACCTCACCGCCGAACAGGCCCAGGCCCGCGCCGAGACCCTGACCAGCGAGGTGCCCTGCTACGTGCGCGCCGACCTCGCCGGACGCGACACCCTCGCCCAGCTCGCCGAGAACGGCGAGCGCAAGAGCCTCGCCCCCGCCGAGCGGATGCGCGGGCTGCAGCTGGCCATCAGCGACGGCTACGACGACCGCACCATCTCCCGCGCCGGCGGATTCAAGACCGGCGACGTCCGCGCCGCGCGCCGACTCGACGCCATGCCCGAGGCCGCCCGAACCGCCGTCGACACCGGCCAGCTCGACCTCGACCAGCTCGGCGAGCTGGCCGAGTTCGCCGACGACGAGAAGGCCGTCAAGCGCATCCTGCGCAGCTCCGGAAGCCAGGTCCGGTTCGCCATCGCCGAGGAACGCCAGAAGCGCCAGCGCGGCGAGGCGGCCGAGAAGCTCAAGGCCGAAGCCACCGTCGCCGGGCACAAGGTCGTCCGCAAGCCCCAGGACCTCGGCTACACCAGCCGCGAAGAGCAGTTCGGGTACCTCGCCCACCCCGACGGCACCACCCTCACCCCCGAGACCGACGCCCACACCGACGGGCACGTCGTGTTCGTCGACACCGGCCACTACGCCGCCCCGAACCTGGTGCACATGTGCCAGGTCCCCGACGAGCACGGCCACACACGGCTGCGCCACACCAGCTACCGCAGCCCCGCCGAGATCGCCGCCCGCGAGGCCGAGGACCGGGCGCGCGAGGAGCGTCGGATCAAGATGGACGCCGCCAGGGAGGTCCGCGCGAAGTTCCTCCGCACCCTAATCGGCAGCCAGAAGGCCGCAGCCAAGCACACCGACCTCCTGACCACCATCGCCGCGCGCTGGCCCCGCCAGCTCTGCGACGGCGAGCGCCACCGCTTCGCCGCGACCCTGCTGCCCGCCGAGCCCGACACCTGGACCCCCGCCCGGGCACAGCAGCACGCCGTCGCCCGCGCCATCCTCGGCGCCGACAAGGCCGCCGAAGAGACACACGGCTGGTGCGACTACCCGGCCATGCTCTGGTGGTGGGACACCCTCACCAGCCTCGGCTACGAGCGCGGCGAGGCCGAGGACCACCACGTCGCGCAACTGCAGCGCGGCCGCGAGGAGGAAGAACGCCAGCGCGCCGAAGACGCCGCCGAAGACGCGGCAGCCCAGGCCGCCGAAGACGCGGCAGCCGAGACGGCCGAAATCGCCGACCACCTCGCCCACGACGAGAACGGGCAGCCCGAGCCCCAGACAGAGCCCACAGACGACGAGCAGACCGTCGAGATCGACACCGGTGTCGACGGCCAGGACGCGGAGCAGAACGGCGACGAGCAGAACGGCGACGAGCAGAACGGCGACCAGGACACCACTGCGGCGGAGGCAGCCGCGTAGCTGAGGCTGCATGACAGGGCGGGCATCCCAGGGCAGGGGGGTGCCCGCCCTGCTGTCACGGCGCCGGCGGGTGTGCAGGTGTGGTCGGCGTGCGGGTCGGGTGGTGGTCGCTCCTCGCGTCGATCGGCGGGGACGGTGCCCGAGGGGGCGCCGGGGCGCCAGGCCCTGCGCTGGCGCTCCGGCCGCTGCGCGGTCGCCTGCGGCGAGCCCGGCGCCCCGACACCCCCTCGGGCAGGGCTCCGCCCCGCCGACGCGAGGAGAGACCACCACCCTCAGCCGGCTCTGTGCCCGCCGTCGGGGTCTACTGCACGGCCCTGGCGGGCCGTCCCCTCCCGGGGGGCCAGGGCGCCGCCCTGGACCCGGCCTCGCTTCGGAGAGGGGGGCGAAAACCGCAGCTCACAGCCCCACTACGGCCGAAGATGAGGTAGACATCCGTGCGTAGTAGCTGTAGAATAATATACATCAGACGGAGAGATCGGGGGAGCAAGAAATGCGTCAGCCAGAGCGTGGCGAGCGGATCATCGACTCGAACTTCACGGCGTACATCCACCAGGGCGACGGCGTCTACGAGCGCGACGACAGCGCCGAAGGTGCCGCAGCCTGCCGCGAGCTGAGGGAGCAGCGTGCGCGCGAGCAGGCCGAGCGGATGGCCGATGTCGACTACGCCGCCGCGGCCCGCGAAGACCACCGCGACCGAGTCGAAGCGCTGCAGATGCAGCAGGCGGCCGAGCTCGGCTACCTCGACGAGGAGCCCGAGCCGTAGGCCTGACCGCAGGACCGTCCACTACAACAAGAAACTGTAAAATAATAGTCGTAACTGGGGAACGACAAGCCTCCGGAACGACCGGCCCGCGGCACCGATCAAGGGAGTACCGATGACCACCCGTACACGCAACACCCGCCCGCGCCAGACCCCGGAGCAGCGCGCGGCGCGGGTCGCGGAGCTGACCGACAAGCTCAACGGCGCGATTGCCGAGCTGACCGAGGGCGAGCAGTGGACCGCGATGCTGCGCACCGCCGCCCGGTTCCACCGCTACAGCTTCCGCAACACCATGCTGCTGCTCTTGCAGGCCGAGGAACGCGAGGCGACCATCAGCCGGGTCGCCGGCCTACACACCTGGCGCGCTGTCGGCCGCCGGGTCCGCAAGGGCGAAAAGGGCTACCAGATCCTCGCGCCGCTACGCCGCAAGCTCGGCGACGAGGAGGCCGCGAAGATCGGCCCCGAGGCCTACACCGGCGACGGGCAGCCCAAGAAGGTCGTTCGAGGCTGCAAGATCGTGCACGTCTTCGACGTCGAGCAGACCGAAGGCGACGAGCTGCCCGACCTACCCACCCCCGACGCGCTCACCGGCGGCGACCCCGCCGGACTCTTCGACCGCCTCGCCGACCTGGTTAGCGCCGAGGGCTACACCATCGAGCGCAACCCCGAGGACGGCGACACCCAGGGCTGGACCAACTACGCCACCGCCGTGGTGTCCGTGCGCCCCGACGTCGACGACGCCCAGGCCGCCTACGTCCTGGCCCACGAGCTCGGCCACATCCGCGCCCGCCACGACGAGCGAGCCATCAGCCGCGCGCAGCGCGAGACCGAGGCCGACTCGATCGCCTACGTGATCACCGCGGCGCACGGCCTCGACAGCGTCACCACCTCCGCCCCCTACGTGGCGGGGTGGAGTGAGGGCGACACCGAGGTCATCGCCGCCGCCGCGGAGATCGTCCACCGGGAGGCGACCCGCATCCTCGCCGAGCTGGAGGGCGACACCGACGGGCCGAGCGAGGACCCCGAGAACGCAGACCCCGAGAACGCAGACCCCGAGAACACATACCCGGAGACCGCAGGCCCGGAGAGCGCCGCCGCGGCATGAGCTACGCCGCCGGGAGCGGGTGCCCGACACCGGTTCCCGGCGGAGTGGCCGACCCGAGCACTCCCATCCAGGAGCCCGCGCAGCACCGAGCGCACGCAGCGAGCAACGAGGAAGGAACCACGATGAACGCACCGGATCAGCGGTTCACCCCGGGGCAGGTGCACATGGCCCGCCCCTGGCTCGCGGGTACCGAGCTGCCCGCCCAGCGCGGGATCCTGCTCCGCGAACAGCTCGACATCAGCGCCGAGTACGTACTGCTGTGGTTCCCCGGTCTCGGCGACCCCGGAGCGCGAGGCGCTCTCTGCGCGATCGCGCGCCGCGACCTCACCGACGACGGGCAGGCACTCGCGGAGCTGCCGCGGACCTGGGTGGCCAAGGTCTACGCCGCCGCGCGCCGCGCCAACCGGGCGGGGCAATGGACCTGGACCGGTGTCGGCGCCGACATCGAAGCCGCCCACCGCGCCAACCGCAGGAGGAGCGCCCGGTGAGCCGGTTCAGCACCCGCAACCACGACGGCGCCAGCGGACGCGGCGAGCCCGTCGACACCGTCCCCGCCAAAGACCGCGAAGGCCTGGACCGCAGCGCCCGCGCGCACGGGTGCGACAGCCGGGCCGAGCTGTTCAGCGCGCCGTCGTTGCACCACGACGCCTACGACCCGCAGAAGGCCGTGACCAACTGACAACCCGCGGGTAGCCCCGCCCGGGCCGCCTGATGAAGGGACCGAGAATGGACATCCACTCCTACAACGAAGACGGCTGGTTCTCCAGCGGCGCCGACGCCGCACACACGGCGTGGCTCGAGGAGATGGGACACGTCAACGACGAGCCGCCCCAGCCCGGGCCGAGATGGCTCATCGTCGACCCACAGGCCCCCGGCGGTGTGCGCGAGCTGACCCGCGCCGAGCAGGACCACTGCTCGCAGCTGGTCGCCGCGACAGCGCCGCAGCACGGGGAGCACGAGCCTGCGCAGGACGAGCCGGGCGACGACGAGGTGGCAGAGGACGAGCCCGAGTAGCCGGTGATGGCCGGCGACCCAGCCCCGAAGGACTCGCCCCCGAGGGGGCGCCGACAAGAGGTCGCCGGCCATCGGTGCTCCGGCCCGCAAACCGAGGGCGCCGAAAGGGCCCGTCAGTACAACCAGCGCACGCCGCCAGGATAAGGCGTGCGCGCAGCTCGCAGCCACGCCCACCCGAGAGGCGCGGCCCGGCGGGCCGGCGGGTGTGCAGGTGGTGGTCGGCGGGCGGGTCGGGTGGTGGTCGCTCCTCGCGTCGATCGGCGGGGACGGTGCCCGAGGGGGCGCCGGGGCGCCAGGCCCTGCGCTGGCGCTCCGGCCGCTGCGCGGTCGCCTGCGGCGAGCCCGGCGCCCCGACACCCCCTCGGGCAGGGCTCCGCCCCGCCGACGCGAGGAGAGACCACCACCCTCAGCCGGCTCTGTGCCCGCCGTCGGGGTCTACTGCACGGCCCTGGCGGGCCGTCCCCTCCCGGGGGGCCAGGGCGCCGCCCTGGACCCGGCCTCGCTTCGGAGAGGGGGGCGAAAACCGCAGCTCACAGCCCTAATTGCGGATCTTCTAGCTTGACCCCGCATTGAGAGAACTGTAGAATCATAGATGTTACGAGGGAACGACAAGCCCCCGGAACACCCGGCCCGCAGCACCGACCGAAGGACCCAGATCATGGCTCGAACCCAGAACCGCCCCGGCTCGCTCTGGCGGGTGCGGGAATTTCAGACCCAGCTCCTGCCGGGCGATGTCCCGATGCTGGTGACCGTCACCGAGCGCTACGACCCGGCGGTCGCCGCACGGCACGCCAAGGCCGCCGCCGCACAGCGCTGCCCGCACTGCCGCGGCGACCTCTCCGAGCCGGTCCCCGACGAGCTGGCGGCCACCCCGCGCGCCTACTTCGCGGGCGAGCCGACCAGCGGCGTCGCCGCCGATTCCGACCTCGAGATCGCCGCACGCCGGGCGATGGCCGTGGTCTTCGAGGCCATCGACGGCCGCCGACCGGTGACCCAGCTCAACCAGCTCGCCGACCCCGCGGTGGTCCGCTACGTGCGCGCACAGGCGGGGGCACTGCGCGGGCAGCGGGTCCCAAGCCGGATCTACAGCTGCCACGTCCGTCAGCCCTGGGAGGGCATCGGCGAGGTGTTCGGCCTCGCCCGGGTCGGGAGCCGCCGCGTCGCCGCCTTCGCGAGCCGGGTCGAGCTGCGCCCCGCGGGCTGGCGCATCGGCGCCCTGCGCGTGCTCTGAGCCTGTCCCGGGGGGTGTCCGGCCGAGAGGTCGGCCCCCCGGGACACGGAGTCCCCCAACATGTCGTCGCGTACATTTCCGCAGCTCAGAGAGCCAAAACCGTTGCCTCCGTCTAGCTACTAATGTAAAATAATAGATGTCAGGCCGGGTTCGACAAGCCGGGGCTGACACCGCAGACCGAGAAGCCGAAGGAGAACGAGGCAATGACCATCACGAACACCATCGAGAGCGCCACCACCGTTGCGGCCGCGATCGCGCAGTCGGTGATCCGGGGAGTCCTGGTCCCGGTCGAGGGCGACATCCGGGAGGTCGACCTCCCGCGCCAGGACCTGATGCGCGGCGTGCGGGAGCAGCTGGGCACCGACGTGCTCGACACGATCGGCGTGTGCGCGCTGCCGAACCTGACGATGCTCTCGGATCAGACCGGCCCGTACCTGAGCGACTCCCGCCGCAACGAGAGCGCCGAGCTGATCGTGCACACCTTCCAGTGCCACCCCAGCCACGGTGACCCGGCGATCGACCGCGCAGAGCTGCCGATCTACCACGGGGACGTGCTGTTCCTGTCCCAGACCGAGGACGGCGAGTTCACCAGCGTCCCGCGCGGGTTCGGGCAGCTCTGGGACGCCGTCCGGGCGCTGCGAGTCGGTGGCCTGACCGGGCTGCTGGCCGAGGCCGCGCAGCTCTGACGCCCCCGGCCGGGGGTCCGTCCGATGCGGGCGGGCCCCCGGCCCGGGTCTCCTGAGGAGGGGATCATGACGCACGAGCAGCAGGTGAAGGACAGCACGCGCGGGCGGACCGGCCGGCTCGGACACCTCGGACGGGCAGCCCTGGCCGCCGCCGAGGCCGGCCTGGCGGTGTTCCCGCTGCACCCGGGATCGAAGTACCCGGCACTGCACGGTCAGCGCGACTGCGACGGCACCGGGGTGTGCGCCGGGGGGCACCTCGGGTGGGAGCAGCGCGCGACCCGCGACCCGCGACAGATCACCGCCTGGTGGAGCCAGCGGCCCTGGAATCTGGGCATCGCGACCGGTAGGAGCGGCCTGGTGGTGATCGATCTCGACGACGGGCACGGCGAGACCGCCCCGGAGCCGTGGACCGGGGCCCGCAACGGGCGCGAGGTCCTGACCCGCCTGGCCCAGGAAGCCGGCCAGCCCGGCCCGTGGGCGACCTACCAGGTAGCGACCCCGACCGGCGGTCAGCATCTCTACTTCCGGGCGCCCGAGGGATCGGCGTTGCGCAACACGGCCGGGGCCCTGGGATGGCGGATCGACACCCGCGCACACGGTGGGTTCATCGTGGGTGCGACGTCGCGGCGCGACGTCGGGACCTACCAGGCGGTGAACCGAGCCGCGATCGCGCCACTCCCGGCATGGCTGGCCCAGGCGTTGACCCCGCCCGAGCGGGAGCCGGTCACCGGGCCGGTCGCGACGGTGCGCCCCCGTGGGGCAGCCGAGAAGTACGTGGAGGCGATCGTGCGGGATGAGACCGAGGCGATGGCGGCCGCCGCGCCCGGCACCCGGCACGCGGCCCGGCTCAAGGCGGCACGGACGCTGGGGCAGCTCGTGGCCGGCCGGTCCCCCCTGGACCACATGACGGCCCGGGCCCGGCTGCTCGGCGCGGCCGAGGCACACATCGGGGTGCAGGACACCTCCCGCGAGGAAGTCGAGCGCGACGTCGACGACGGTCTCGCCTACGGCGCTCAGATGCCGCGCGACATCGACACCGACGGCGGTGCGCGGTGAGCGCGTCGACGGCACCCGCCGGTACAGCACGCGCCGGCACAGCACCCGCCGGTGGGGCGGGCGGTCCGGCCGCGGGCGGCCGGACCGCCGAGACCCGCCCGCCGCGCGACTATCCGCGCGAGGCGGCGATGGTTCCGGTGGACCGGCTGCAGTTCAACCGGCACAACATCCGCCGAGACCTCGGTGACCTCTCGGCGCTCACCGCGTCGATCCGAGCCGAGGGTGTGCTGCAGTCGTTGGTCGCGCACAAGAAGTTTCTGCGCCGTGCCGGCCAGCCCGACCTCGAGCTGATCGCCGGGCACCGGCGCCTGGCGGCGGCCGAGCACGCCGGCCTGGCCCGGGTGCCGGTACTGATCGTGCCCGAGCTCGCCGACGACGACGTGCTGTTCGCGATGCTCGGGGAGGACCAGAAAGAACCGGTGCCGGTCGACGACCGGGCGCGGGCGATCACGTCGTTGCACGAGGGGCACGGGCACAGCTATCCGGCGATCGCCGAGCGTCTCGGCATCAGCCTGGCCGCCCTGCAGAACGTTCTGCAGGGCCGGGAGCCCCACGCGATGAGCCGCCGGCGGCGAACGTCGCCGAGGGCTCCGGGCCGCCGCTCCGGGCCGCCGCGGATCAGACCGACGCGGGTGCACGAGCTCTGCCACCAGTGGGAGACCGGCCGTATCGATGGCGCCAGCGTCGTCACCGAGCTCCGCGCAGCCCTGGGCGGCTGGACCCCGGCTCCGTCCCGGGACCACGGGCCGGACGAGAACACCGACGACGGCGAGCCGCATCACGACGAGTCCGCACAGACCCGGTAATCACCCAGAACCGCGGCCCGACGCCGCCCAGCGCGTCGGATCCGCCGAGAGCGGACCCCACGCACCCCCGGTCCGCGTCGGGTCGCGGCTCGTTGGCAGGAGAGCACCGTGACCGCACCGATCCTGGATCTCCCGCGTCGCAGCAGCAGCGGCCCGCCGCCACCGCCTAGCCTGACCGGCGTGCCCAGCTCCGACCGCCACACCCGCGACGGCCGCACCGTGATCAACCGCGCCGAGATGTGCCGGACGTTCGGGGTCAGCGAGTCCGCCGCCGAGCGGTGGTGGCGTGGGCGCGACCGCAACGGCCATCCCCCGGTGGCGCACCAGGAGGGACGCCGCATGTGGTGGGACGAGGACGCACTGCGGGTCTTCGTCGCCGAGCACGACAGCGAGCCCGACGAAGTGACCGTCGACGGGCGGGCCCTGCTCAGCCGCGCGGCCCTCGCGCGGCGGCTCAACATGCGCGAGCAGACCCTCACCGACCTCTACCACCGGCGCGCTGACAACGGGCACCCCGAACCGGTCCACCGCCAGGGCCGGCGGCTCTACTGGGACCCCGAAGCCGTCGAGTCCTGGGACGCCGCCCGCCAGGGCGCGCAGCGCGCGACGCTGACCCAGGTCGACCGCAGCGGGGATCCCGAGGAGCTACTCGACATGCGCGAGGCGGCGCAGGTGCTCGGCTACCGGGGCCCCCAGACCATTACCAGCTACCGGTCGCGCAATCCGGGCTACTTCCCCGATCCCGACGAGCCGGGTGAACTGCGGTGGCGACGCCGCACCCTGTGGGAGTTCGCCGACCGGCGGTCACGCCCGGGCCGTGCCGGCCACGATCGCAGCGCACCCCGGTAGCGGACCCAGGCCCACCGAGCCGGGGCCGTCGCCCCGGCACACGGCCGTGTCACGACGCGCCGTGCCATCCCGGCAGCTGCGGACCCGCCGGGCCGTGTAGCCGGGGACCCCGGCACCGCCAGTCCGGGCACACCCGAGACCAAGGACCACCAGAATGACCGATCAGCCAGCATCCACCTCGGCGAGCATCGACCGCATCACCTTCTACGCCGGCTACGGCTACATCAACGACCACGGCCATGACCTCACGACCGCTGAGGGACGTTCGGGATACTCCGCAACCCACGGCTGCTGCATCGAGGTCATCCCACGCGAACCCGAGGACGAACCCGAGGCCTGAGGCAACTGCCACCATCGCGCCGGTAGCCAAGCAGGGTCATCGGCCGCGACCGTGGCCGCCCACGGCCATGGCCATGGCCATGGCCACGACTGTGCTGAGTGCCGTTGCCCGCGGCCGGTCATCAGCCGGCATGTCCTGGCGAATCGGTATCGGTCGCCGTTGCGGCCTCGGCGGCCACGACCGGCCCCTGCGCGGCCCCGGCGTCGGCCGCCCCTGATGCGGTCGGCGGAACGTCACGCGGCAGAGCTGTTTCTGCCTTGGCCGCGCGGAGCTGGGTCCGGACCCGCTTGAGCGGTAGCCCGAACACCGCGGCCAGGTCCTCCGCGCTACGCCCGCCGCGGTTCAGCTCGGCGAGCACGGCGCGCTGGCGCTCCTCGACCGCGGCCAGCTTGGCCCCAGCCGCGTCCCGGACACGTTGGCGCTGCTGGTCCAGCTCGGCGAGCGTGGCGTCGCGCTCCGCAGTGACCTTCTGTGCGTCAAGATCGGCCGCGGCGTATCGGGCGAACGCCTCGTCCTCGCGGCGCCGGCGCTCGACCTGATCGGCATCAACGCGGTCTCGCGCCGCCGCCAGCTCTCCCACCCGGTCACGCACCTCACGCGGCGCCCGCGCTCCAGTCTTGCCCGCCATCGTCTGCTCCCCCGTCTCGCCACGTCGACCGTCTTCCAAGTCGAGGCTAGGTCTTGATGCCGGCGGTGTGAACCAAAGATCTGAGCAGGAGCCGGTGCCGCACTCGGGTGGCCCGTCGCAGAGCATCGCGGTCACCGCGTAGTGACCCGTAGCCGAGGCTCGCCGGTCAACTCAGTCTGCTTCTTTCGCTGGCCGCTATGGCGTCTGTGCCGTACATGCTCGCTTGCTTCATGGCCACTCTCGTGGCCTTCCAGGACCTCCGTAATGATCTTGTCGTGGACCCATGCCCTTGATCGTCTACCCCTCACAGCGTAACTGCCCAAGTACCAACTACAAGAGCCTCACACCTATGCATCAAATGATCTTGCCGGAGCGGTGCCGGTCCCGTAGCCTTCTCGCCGTGGGCGTCGTGCGGGTCACAGCGATCGGGCCTGGCTCGGTCGAGTACCTGCTCCACGGGTGCGATTCGCACCCGGAGAAGACGCCCGCGCAGGACCTCGACTCCCCCGAACAAGGGTCCGCGCGCGGCTCGGAGGCCGCCCACGAGCACGCCCACGAGGTAGGCGTGGACCGGGCCGGCGGGGCCGGTTACATGGCTGCCGCGGTGGCTGCGGGTGAGCCGGCCGGGGTGTGGTTCGGCGCCGGGATGGAGGCGCTGGGGCTGTCGATGCGCGCCGGGGAGGGCGCTCGCGAGGAGGATGTGCGGGCGATTTTCGGGCAGCTGCGGTACCCCGATCAGGAGCTGGAGGGGTCGAGCGAGAAGACCCCGATCTACCTGGGTTCGAAGCCGCGGAAGTACCAGACGGCGGCGCAGAAGGTGGCTGCGGCGTTGAAGAAGGAGCCGGACGCCCCCGCGGAACGGCGGGCCGAGATCGAGGCCTCGGCGTCGCGCACGGCCCGGTCGTCGACGGCGTACTACGACGTCACGTTTTCCCCGGTCAAGAGCGTGTCGGTGTACTACACGGCGCTTCTGGCTGCGGGTGACACCGAGGGTGCGGAGCGGGTGCGGCGGGCTCATGATGAGGCGATCCGGATCGCGGTCCGGTCGGTGGAGAACGACGTCGCGTGGGTGCGGACGGGGCGTCACGGGGCGGCCGGGCCGTCGGGTCGGGCGGTGGGTGAGTGGGAGAAGGCGACCGGATTGTCGGTGGTTATCTTCGCCCATCACACGAACCGTGACGGGGAGCCGCAGCTGCACGCCCACGGGGCGGTGCTCAACCGGGCGGCCACCGCCGACGGGCGGGTGTACGCCCTGGACGGGGCCGGGTTCCGGCCGGTGAAGGACGCCCTGTCGACGGCGTACACACGGGCGTATCAGCAGCTGCTCACTGAGTCTGACGGGGTGCTGTTCGAGACCCGCGGTGATGGGGTGGCACGGGAGATCGTGGGAATCGACCCGGCACTGATGGCGGAGGCCTCCACCCGGACGCACGAGCGGGTGCGGCCGCGCGTCGCGGAGCTGACCGAGGCCTACATTGACCGGCACGGCCGGGAGCCGGGGACACGGGCGCGGCGGGCGATCGCCGAGCAGGCGGTCAAGGAGACCCGCGCCCCGAAGACCGGGCTGGCCGGTCCGGCCGCGGTCGCGCAGTGGGCGGACAAGGATCCCGGCCGTCGCGCGCGGCTGGCCGCGTCGCTGGACGCTGTCGATGCCGCGGTCGTGGCCGCGGTCGCGGATGGCCGGCACCCGGCGGCCGAGCAGGACATCGCCGGCGGTGCGGTGGCCATGAGCGGTCACGAGGCGGCGCTGGCGGTGCTGGCGGTCATGGCGGCAGGGCAGGCCGTGACCGGACAGGACCCGGGCTTGGCCGCGGCCGAGTCAGGCGGGCCGGTCACGCTGGCCGGGCGGGTGGGCGCGGCGGTCACGGCCGGTGTGGCCGATGTGCAGGCGCAGTACGCGACGTGGACGGTCGGGAACCTGACCGCGGCCATCGATCACCACCTCGGTGATCACGCGGCCAGCCTCGGCGTAGCGGCGGACGAGCGGCCGGCGTTCCTGGCCACGCTGACCCGCGCTGTGTTGGAGCCGGGGTCCGGGTTCGGGGTGGTGCAGGCCTCGGCCGGGGACCCCGTGCCGGTGCCCGATGCGCTGCGCCGTCTGGACACCGATGGCCGGTCGCGGTTCCGGGCCCACATCGACGAGCGCTACGTGACGACCGAGCACCTGGGTGCCGAGGAGCGTCTGGTGGCCACCTTCGACACCGACGGCGCGGTGCGGGTCGGTGACGAGGTCGCCGCGGCCGCGGCGGAGCGGTTGTCCGTGGTCGGGCTGTCGGGCGATCAGGTCGCGGCGGTGGTCGGGGTGCTGTCCTCGGGGCGGGTCGGGGACGTGCTCGTGGGCCCGGCGGGGACGGGGAAGTCGCACACGATCGGCGCGCTGGCGCGGGAGTGGAACGCGGGGATCGGTGGCCGGGTGGTGGGCGTGGCCACGGCGACGATCGCGGCTCGCAACCTCGCCGGGCTGGGTTTGGAGGCGATGAACACCGCGCAGTTCCTGGCCGCGTTCACCCCGGACCCGGACACCGGGCAGGCGCGTGACCGGCTGGGTGCGGGTGACCTGCTGGTGGTGGACGAGGCCGGGATGAGCGGCACGCCTGAGTTGGCCCGGCTGGTGGAGATGGCCGCGGCGGCGGGGGCGAAGATCCTGGCGGCCGGTGACCCGGAACAGCTCCACGAGGTCGGCGCCGGGGGCATGTTCAGCTACCTCGCCGCCCGCCCGGCGACGTTCGAGCTGGCTACGGTGCACCGCTTCGTTGAGGAGTGGGAGGCCGAGGCGTCGCTGCTGCTGCGCGCCGGCGACACGGCCGCGGTCGCGGCCTATGACGACCACGGGCGGCTGCGGGCGGGCACGCTCGAGCAGATGCAAGAGGCCGCCGTGCGCGGGCATCTGGCCGACACCCTCGACGGCAAGCAGGCGCTGCTCGTGGTCGGGACCAACGCCACGGCCGCGGAGCTGTCGAAGCACATCCACGGCGAACTCGTCCGGGTCGGGCGGGTGGCCCCGGAAATCCTGGTGGAGCTTCCGGACGAGACCCGGATCGGCGTCGGGGACGTCATCCAGGCCCGTCACAACGACTACCGGCTCCGCGTCGACGCCGCACCCGACGGGAGTCGGCTCCCGGTGACCAACCGGGAGCTCTACACCGTAATTGGGCGCGACCGCGACGGGCAGCTCCTCGCACGGGACCCGCGCGGCGCCGTCGCGCACCTGCCCGATGACTACGTCGAACAGCACGTGACGCTGGCCTACGCGGTGACCGCACACGCCGCGCAGGGGCTCACCGTCGACGTCAGCCGCGGGCTGCTCGACCGCGACGCCACGCGGGAGTCGGTGTACGTGCCGGGGTCGCGGGGCCGGGAGATGAACCTGCTCTACATGGTGACCGAGCGGGCCCCGGACCACCATGATCCGCGGCGGATCGACGACACCGCAGCGCAACGCCTCGCCGACATCCTCGGACAGCGCAGCGGGCAGGACGCCGCTCTGCTGGTGCGCGAGCTGGGTCAGGCCGAGGAGTCGTCGCTGTCGACGATCGGGGAACTGTTCAACCAGGTCAGCGCCGAGGCCGGGCACGCCCACCACGCCGAGATCCTCGCCGAGCTCCTCGGCGAAGCCCGCGCCGCGCAGCTCAGCGAGGAGGGCGCGTACGGGCGGCTACTCGGGGTGGTGCGCGGCGCCGAGCTGGCCGGGCACGACCCGCGCGCCCTCCTGACCGAGGCGGTCGAGATGAGGGACTTCGGTGGGGCTCGGTCGCTCTCGCAGGTGCTGCACTGGCGGGTCGAGTCCCGCGTCGCGGCACGCGTAGCCGAACACACCGCGCAGACGACCGAGCCGAGCGTGGGAACGCCCGAGTGGGACTGGGTCGGGCAGGTGGCCGATCTACCCGAAGGGCCGGTGCGGGACTACCTGACCGCACTCGGTGAGCTGGGGCAGGACCGCCAGGATGAGCTCGGGCGGGCGACCGCCCTCGAGCCGCCGGTGTGGGCGCAGAAGCTCCTCCCCCAGGTCCCCGACGCCGAGACCGAACCCGAGCAGCGCGCCGAGTGGGAGCAGCGGGCCGGCGTCGTGGCCGCGTTCCGGGAGTACCGCGGCATCCCCGAGACGCAGATCTCGATCGGTGAGGCACCGCCGCAGGCCCAGCAGTTCACGCGCGCCTGGTGGCTCGCCGCCGCCGCGCAGCTCGACGACGACCCGGCCACCGCCGCCTGGCGCGGACGGGCTGACGCCGAGCTCTACCAGGCCCGCGAGATCTGGACCCACGCCCTGCAGCGCGCCGAGGACTACGGGCCCCGCACCGTCGCCGAGGAACTCTCAGTGACCCACCGCCTCGCCGCGGACCTGCGCGAGGACGCCACCATCGAAGCCGCCCGCCTCGCCAACATCCCCACCAACGACCCCGACCACGCCGACCTCGCCGCGACCGTGCAGCGCTACCAGCAGCTCGCCGAGCACTACACCGCCGAGGCAGCAGAACTCGACACCGCCCACGCCGCCCGGCAGCAGTGGTGGGCCGACACCGAACCGCTGCGCGCCGCCGACCACGCCGCCGCGGTCGAGCTCGCGCGCCGCGGACTCCCCGAGCACCGCGACACCAGCCCGCCACAGCCCGCCGCCGAACAGCTCACCCTCCTCCCCCTCACCACCGACACCCAGCCCGACCAGGCCCAGACGACCGATCACAGCGACGACCAGGTGGACGTCGTGGGTCCGGCGGCCAGCCAGGCGCCCGCAGTCACCGCCGCACACGACACCGAGCCGCTCACGAACGCCGACACCGAAACAGCCATCGACGAGGCCACCGTCATCAACGAGCCGGACCGAGCCGAGACCGGCCAGAGCGCACCGGAGCAGCCGGGACCCGTCGACGAGCCAGAGAACAACCCGGTCACACAGGACCCACCCGAACCCACCGACGTCGAGGCCTCCGCAGACGTCGAGGCCGCTGAGGAGTCTGGCCGGCCGCAGGAGGTCAACGGGGGTGATGACCCGGGGTGGAGCACCGCGCAGACCGCGGCCGAGAACGCCCAGGCCGCGACCGCGCGAATGCGAGACAACGCGCGCGCTCAGGAACTCGACCGCGCCCGCCAAGCCCCGGCCGCGCAGCAGGCCGCCGAGGCCCGCGAGGAACAGACCGCCTACGCCGGACGCGCCCACGACGACCAGCTGCAGACCGAGGCCGAGCGCCGCGGGCCCGAGGCCGGCCGCGGCATCGAGCTAGAGAACCCCGAACAGGACCTTGAGTACGGCTACGACGAGGACGACTAGAACCGCTGATCGCCCGGCAGCAGGTCCGCCGGCGGTGGCGGTTCGCCGGCGGCCTTAGCCGCCCGCACCCGTTCGTCGGCCTCGGTCAGGACGCGGTCCCAGTACGCTCGCGCGTCCTGCCACGTCGGCTCCTGCCACAGACCCTGTTCACGCTGGTGCGCAATCCGCGCCTCGGTCTCGACCGCCAACCGGAGCTTGTCCTCGTCGGCGAGTACGCGGTACCCGCGAGGGCCCCAGGGACCCGGGCACACGCCCCGTTCCGGGGGGTCGATGTGCTCATGCCAGGGCGGCTGCATGATCTCCTTGACCGCGCCGGGCCGCGGCTGACCCCACACCACCCCGAGCTCCCGCTCCGCCAGCTCCCACAGCCGATTCGAGTGGAAGGACTCAGTGAGGGAGAAGACAGACTGCTGGAGCTCGTCGACGTCGACCGGCCACCGCGTGCCGTCGATCAGCGACTCCGCGGTCGCTCCGACGTAGACGTGGGCGTGCCAGCGCGCCTTCGCCATCTCCGGCACCTCGGCCTCGACCACTGCCGCGAGTTCTAGCCGTGCCGGGGCCAGCGCGCGACGATCGCCGTCGACGACGTAGCCTGCGCCGCGCTGCAACTCCACCAGCACCTGACCAATCAGGTCGCTGTAGGCACTCCCCCACGCCTGGACCGCGTCGTCCAGGCCGGCCTCGGCCATACCGTCGAGCATCACCGACAGCGAGACCGGGCAGCGGAACTGCACCTCGATCGCGTCCGGCGGCGGCCCGGCCGAGCTGTCCTCAACGTCGAACAACGTGGCCGGCTCGACACGGGTGTCGCCGTAGCGACCTAACGGCATCCTCGACACGGTCACGTCGCCACCACCCCGAGCGTTGTGCGGCGATCGACCGGTCGCCGCGGAGGAGACCATCGTACGACGCAGCCGTGACATCGCCATGGAGTCCGCCCCGCGGCCATGGGCCAGACGCCTCCGTGCAACGGGCGGTGATCCAGTCAAGCGGCCGTCTCGTCAGTAATTCGGCCTCGATGGCCGGAGTCGGAGTCAGGACCGCCATCAAGATCCTCACCATCGTCGGCGACGGATCCGCGTTCCCCACCGCCGGCCACCTAGCCGCCTACGCCGGTCTGGCCCCGGTCACCCGCTGCTCCGGGGCCTCGATCAAGGGCGAGACACGCTCCCAACGCGGCAACCACGCCCTGAGATCGGCGCTGTTCCTCTCCGCGTTCGCCGCCCTGGCCGACCCCGCCAGCCGCACCTACTACGACCGAAACGAGCCCAAGGCAAACGACACAACGCCGCTCTGATCTGCCTGGCCCGCTGCCGCACCGACGTCCTGTTCGCAATGCTCCGAGACCGACGCCCTTACACCCGACCAGCCGCCCGCGAGCCCGATCCCGGACTCGCTGCAGCTTGACGAACCCATAGAGACACCCCCGGCAGCTCGTGTCCTCGACCGGGTCCGCGACCACCTGCCTTAGACAGTCGGGATCTCGATTGGCGCGGGACCTTGTCGACACCATGCCCAGCTGAATGTTGCCTGGACCCCCTCGCGCCACCCGGGGCGGGCGGCGAGGTTCGGGGAGAATCGGTCCGGCCGCTGCGCGGCCTGCCATTCCGCCTCAATCGATTCCGGCCGGGCCACGAACGCACTCTGCGTCACCGGCGACCGTGTCTGACCGCCACATATGGCAGTACGCATGGGGACCGCTGCCATCCACCGGCAGGTCCGTAACACGGCGCCCACGTACCAGTCGTCGCTCTCACTCCGAGTGCTCTCCGCCTGGCGTCGGTCGGCCTCCAGCCAGACCAACACGAACTGGTCGCGAGGTACCCGCAGGTTCCCAGGCGTGATGCGGGCGACCTCGAAGCTCTTTCTGTCCACGAGCCCAGAGTGACACCGCTCGCCGGTGCCGACCAGGCCGGCGATCAGCCGGTCCGGCCCGGGGAGGCTGAGCGAGACCCCTATCGGCTGTTGCTCGATCAGCGGAGAGCCGTCAGCTGCACCATCGACCCGATGGGGCCCCACGAGGGCGTCGGGCCGAAATGCTCGACCGCCGCCAGCTCGAATCCCGCGGCTCGGATCGTCGACTCCGTGTCGCGGTCCAGGTGGCATCCCGCCGCCATCCGCGTCCACAACGGATCCAGCCGGCGACGCCACGCTGCGGGGCGCCCATGCCCGACGACGTGTTCTAGAGCCACGAGCGTCCCGCCGCGCCGCAACACCCGGCGGGCCTCGGCGAGGGCCCTGACGGGTTCCGGAACCGTGCAGAGGACCAGGGCGAACACCACCGCGTCGACGGCGCCGTCTTCGACCGGAAGGTCGTCGGCACCTGCCGCACACAGGGTCATCGGTGCCGGGCATCGACTCGAGTGGCCGGCCAGCCTGCGCCGCATTGCGGGGTCCGGTTCGACGGCGAGGACCTCGTCCGCGGACCGGAAGAACGGCAGGTTGGCGCCCGTGCCGGCGCCGACGTCGATCACCCGACCGCTCAGGTTCCCTAGCAGTGCCGCGCGGCGAGGACCGAGGAGCGATCGCTCCACCGGGGCGAGCATCTGGTCATAGAAGGCAGCGAAGATCCGGTGTCCGTTGGCCCGGGAGTTGGGGTCTGCCACCTCGCCAACCTAGCGCCTGCGATTGCGCTGACATGGGCAGATCACGTCGCTGACGGTCCGGCATCGGACTCGTTGGATCACTGCGTCGTTGACGCGGACGACGAATGCGATTTCCCATAGGGAGAGAACCTGGGTTCTAATGTACGGTCATTAGCACGGCTGGAAGGAGCCCCTCATGAGCTTGTCCGTCGAGGTGATCGAGACCAGCGAGCTCGGCGACCGCAGCTACATCGCCCACGATGGCGACGTAGCGATCGTGGTCGACCCGCAGCGTGACCTGGACCGGGTCGAATCGATCCTGGAAGAGCACGGCCTGCGCTGCGCTCTGGTCGTCGAGACCCACATCCACAACGACTACGTGACCGGCGGGTACGACCTCGCCCGTCGCACGGGCGCCGGATACCTCGTGGCCGCCGCTGACGATGTGGCTTTCAACCGGGACGCGGTCTCGGACGGGGATGAACGCACCGCCGGTTCTCTGACGGTGCGGGCCGTCGCGACCCCGGGCCACACCGACACCCATCTATCCTATGTGGTGATCGCATCGGATGGGCCGCCGGCGGTGTTTACCGGCGGTTCGATGCTCTTCGGCAGCGTCGGACGGACCGACCTCGTCGATCCCGCCCGGACCGAGGAGATGACCCGCGCCCAGTACCGCTCGGCGCGGCGGCTGGCCGGGGAGCTCGACGACGATGCCGCGGTCTATCCGACCCATGGTTTCGGCAGTTTCTGCTCCTCGGGCTCGTCGGCCGGTGGCGACGCCAGCACGATCGGTCAGGAGCGCTCGCGCAACGACGCCCTGGTCGAGGACGACGAGGACTCCTTCGTCGAGACGTTGATCGCCGGACTCACGGCCTACCCGAGCTATTACGTTCACATGGGCGTCCGGAACCGGGAGGGCCCGGCGCCTGTCGACCTCTCCAGTCCTGAGCCGGTGGATCCTGACGAGCTGCGTAACCGGATCAAGTCCGGTGAGTGGGTGGTCGATCTTCGGGACCGGGTGGCGTACGCCTCCGAGCACATCGGCGGAACGATCGGTGTCGCCCTCGGGCAGCAGTTCTCGACCTATCTGGGCTGGCTGATCCCGTGGGGAACGCCTGTGACGCTGGTCGGGGAATCGCAGGACGACGTTGCCGCGGCCCAGCGTCAGCTGGTGCGCATCGGGATTGACCGGCCCGCCGGTGCTGCGTTGGGCGCGCCCGGTGAGCTGGCCACTCCCCACGAGATCCACGGCTATCCCCGATCCTCGTTCGCCGACCTGGTCTCGGCCCGCGAACGAGGCGAAGACCCGATGATCCTCGACGTCCGGCGCGACGACGAGCGCGCGGCCGGACTGATCCCGGGATCGGCGCACATCCCGCTGCATTCCTTGCTGGAGTCCCTGCACGAGGTGCCTGCGGGGCAGTCGTGGGTGCACTGCGCTTCCGGCTTCCGGGCGAGCATCGCCGCGAGCCTGCTCGACCGGGCCGGCTACGACGTCGTCTATATCGACGACGACTACGACGCCGCACGGAGCCTCGGGCTCACGACCGACTGAACCCGACCGCAGCCGTTCCGTCCCCGCCGACGCCGGGCGGCGGCCCGGCTGCGGTGCTCTGTCCGCTCGCAGCGACCACACAGGACCGCTGACCGCGCAACCGAGCCCGTAACGCCCAGAGCAGGGACAGGATCGACACGGCTGCGAGCACCGGCTGCCACGGGGCGAACCAGGTCAGCGCGCCGGCGTAGCCGAGGGCGACGAGCACGAGTTTGTTGCACACCGGGCACCCCACCGCGAACCACGTCAGAGCCCCGCCGACCCATGCACGGCGACCTCCCGCCGCAGGGGTCTCGATGGGCCGGACGTAGGTCGCGGCGACCAGCCCACCCAGAATCGCGACGACCGCGACGACCGGATAGCTCCACCAGGTCACCGCGATCTCCCTGTCGAACCACGGCGTCGGAAGAACCGCGGTCGGCACCGTCAGTGACAACGCACCGAGCGCTGCCGTGGCCACCGCGGTCCACCACTCCCGCCGGCCCCATCGCCTCACTGGGCCCTCCCCTCGATCTGCCGTCGCCAGGAGGACCGGCGATCGGCCATTGGCAAACGGTTGCCCGCAGTCGTTGCGGACGCTAACCTCAGCATCGTTAAATGTACGAACATTCTAGCGGTGAAGGTGGGCCTCCGTGGGATCGACACCCGAAGTCGTGGCCATGTCGGAGACGGTCGGCGGCTACCCGCAGGCGAGCTTCGCGGACCTGCACTGCGGCAGCAGCGACCGGATCCGACCGGTGGTGCTGGTTGACGCCCGACCTGCTGAAGAACGGGCCGGTGCGCGTCTGTGCGGCTCCGTGTCGTTCGAGCAGGCGCTCGCCGACGAGATCGGCCACCACGGCGAGGTCTGGCTGGTTCTCTCCGATCCGCTCGACACGTGGGCCGCGGACCGCCTCGCAGCGGTCGGCGCGGACGTGATCGTCGTCGCCCACGACCTGGACTCCGCCTACGACCTCGGGCTGATCGATCCCTAACCTCCCGAACCCTGCACCTCCGTTGAAGGGACAGCTAATGGCACGTCCTCATCACCGCGTCGTCTCCTCACCCACTCCGCGACACGACGACCACCCGCGGGTGGAGAGCTCCACCCCGCCGCTTCGGCGCCTCACCGAGCGGGCGGGCAGCCGGTTGCCCGGTCTCGCGGTGGCACTGCTGATCGCCGGTGTGGCGACGGTTGCCGGGCTGGAGGTCCCGGTCGTCGGCGGGCCGGTGTTCGGGATCGTGATCGGTGCACTCGTCGCGACCGTGTTTCGGCCGACCGAGACGCTGCGGCCCGGGCTCACCTTCGCCTCGAAGCCCGTCCTGCAGACCTCGATCGTCGTCCTGGGGGCGACGCTGTC